>NZ_JAMBDU010000030.1:0-46342 GCF_025143875.1 Microbacterium meiriae
GGCTCCTGCGCGCCGGGCGCGGCGCCGCGCCGGTGCAGCGCGCCCTGATCGCCGGAGATCCGGTCCTCGGCGCGAGCGTCTTCCAGCTCGTCCCGGAGCTCGATGCCGGCGACGTGTTCGCGACGCGCGCCGTCGAACTGCCGGGCACATCGACGGCGGGGGAGGCACTGGAGGCCCTGGCCCTCGACGGCACGGCTCTCACCGCGGACGTGGTCGCGGCGATCGCGGACGGGACTGCCCACGCGGTGCCGCAGGAGGGCGAGCCGACGTTCGCCGCCAAGCTGACGCTCGAGGACGGTCTCCTCGACTTCCGCGAGCCGTTCGACGTCGTGTACGCCCGGTTCCGCGGGGTCACTCCGGAGCCGGGGGCGCACACGACGATCGACGGCCAGCGGCTCAAGATCCTCGAGGCCCGGCCCGCCGATGCCGGGGCGGAGGACCTGCCACCGGGCGCCATGGTCGGAACGCGAGCGCAGGTCCTGATCGGGACGGCCACCTCACCGCTCGCCGTCACCCGGCTGCAACCCGCGGGTAAGGGACCCATGAACGCCGCCGACTGGTGGCGGGGCCTGCAGGGCACGACCCCGGTGGCCGGCTCGTGAACGACCGGCGACGCCCCGGCAGCGGCCCGCAGCGCGAGGACCGGACGCGGAACGGCCGCGGCCCCGACCGGACGGTCCAGCCGGCACGCCGCGTGGCGTACGACGTGATCAGGGCGGTGTCGGACTCCGACGCCTACGCGAACCTGCTGCTGCCGACCGCGATCGCCGAGGCCGGGCTGGACCCGCAGGACGCGGCCTTGGCGACGGAACTGACCTACGGCACACTCCGTCGCCGCGGCACGTACGACGCGATCATCGCCGCGGCCGCGGATCGCCCGGCCGACGCGATCGACCCCGCGGTGCTCGACGCGCTCCGGCTCGCCGTGCACCAGCTCCTCGCGACGCGGGTGGCCCCGCACGCGGCCGTGAACGAGTCGGTGAACCTCGTCGCGCTCGACGCCGGTCGCGGGGCGTCCAGCTTCGCGAACGCGGTGCTCCGGCGGATCGCCCGGGAGTCGCCCCAGGAGTGGCTCGCGCGCATCGAGGCGGCGGCACGGTCGGACGACGAACGGCTGGCGCTCCGTGCTGCGCACCCGGTGTGGATCATCCGGGCGCTGCGTCGCGCCCTCGCCGCCGAAGGGCGTGTCGAGGAACTGGACGCCCTGCTGGAGGCCGACAACGTCTCGCCCGAGGTGACGCTCGTCGCCCTCCCCGGGCTCGCGGAGCCGCAGGAGCCTCGTCGGCCCTACGCCGCCACGGCATTCGCGTCTCCGGGGGGCGATCCGCGTCTCGCGCTGACCGCCTCCGAGGGCGCGGTCCGCGTGCAGGACGAAGGGTCGCAGCTCGTCGCGCTCGCGCTGACCGCGGCGACCCCGGTCCGTCAGGGGGAACGGTGGCTCGACCTGTGCGCGGGCCCCGGCGGGAAGACCGCTCTGCTCGCCGCCGTCGCCCGGGAGAACGACGCGGTACTGGAGGCCAACGAGGTCGTGCCCACCAGGGCCCGACTCGTGCGCAACGCCCTGCGAGCCGTCCCGGGCGACGTCACCGTCCACGAGCGCGACGGCCGGGAGCTGGCCGCCGAGCGACCCGGCGCGTTCGACCGGATCCTGGTCGACGCCCCCTGCACCGGCCTCGGCGCCCTCCGTCGGCGCCCGGAGGCCCGGTGGCGCAAGTCCCCGGCGGACGTCGCCGAGCTCGTGCCGCTGCAGGTCGGTCTGCTGACGGCGGCCGTGGAGGCTCTGGCTCCCGGAGGCATCGTCGCGTACGTCACCTGCTCGCCCCACCTCGCGGAGACGACGGCGGTGGTCGAGGAGGTGCGGCGCCTGCGTCCTGAGCTCGTCGAACTCGACGCCCGCGCCGTGCTGCGCGGCGTGGCCCAGTCGCCGATCGACCTCGCCGACGACGGCCGCTCGCAGACCGGCAGCGCACAGCTCTGGCCGCATCGCCACGGCACCGACGCGATGTTCCTCGCACTCCTGCAGCGCCCCGGCGATGCGACAGAAGCCCCGAAGGAAGGTTGAGACCATGGACCTGCCCCGCGCCCCGCGCATCAACCCCAGCATCCTCGCCGCGGACTTCGTCAACATGCAGGCGGAACTCGCGCGCATCGCGACGGCCGACTTCGCGCACGTCGATGTCATGGACAACCACTTCGTCCCGAACCTCACGTTCGGTCCGCAGATGGTCCAGCGCATCCAGGAGACCAGCCCGGTCCCGCTGGACGTGCATCTCATGATCACGGATCCGGATCGCTGGGCCCCCGGCTACGCCGAACTCGGTGCCGCGAGCGTGACCTTCCACCTGGAGGCGGCGGGGGAGCCGGTGGCGCTCGCGCGTCGGCTGCGTGACATCGGCGCCCGTGCGGGGGTGGCGGTCAAGCCCGCGACGCCCGTCGAGGGACTCTTCGAGCTGCTGGACGAGTTCGACCAGATCCTCGTGATGACCGTGGAGCCCGGCTTCGGAGGCCAGGGATTCATGCCGGAGACCATTCCGAAGCTGCAGGCGCTGTCCGCGGAGGCCCGGCGGCGCGGTTCGTCCGTCTGGCTCCAGGTCGACGGCGGGATCTCCGACGCGACGATCGCCCAGGCTGCCGAAGCGGGGGCGGACACCTTCGTCGCCGGCTCCGCGGTCTACGGTGCGGACGACGTGGAGGCGGCTGTCACCCGGCTCAGGGACCTCGCGCGAGCCGGTAGCCTGGAGGGGTGAAGACTTTCGACGAGCTGTTCGCCGAGCTCAGCGTCAAGGCCGAGACCCGCCCCGAGGGATCGGGCACCGTCGCGGAGCTCGACGGCGGCGTGCATGCGATCGGCAAGAAGATCGTCGAAGAGGCCGCCGAGGTCTGGATGGCGGCGGAGTACGAGTCGGACGCCGCCGCAGCCGAGGAGATCTCGCAGCTCCTCTACCACCTGCAGGTGATGATGCTCGCGAAGGGCCTCACGCTGCAGGACGTCTATCGACATCTGTGATGCGCTCCGGTCCCACTCCTTCGAACTGAAAGCCGTTCATGCTGCGCATCGCCGTTCCCAACAAGGGCTCGCTCTCCGAGACCGCCGCCGAGATGCTCGCGGAGGCGGGCTACGCCGGCCGCCGCGACCCCAAGACCCTGCATGTCATCGACGCCGAGAACGACGTCGAGTTCTTCTTCCTCCGCCCCCGTGACATCGCCACGTACGTGGCCTCCGGTGCCCTCGATGTCGGCATCACCGGTCGCGACCTCCTCCTGGATGTGCAGCAGCCGGCGCGCGAGATCGAGCAGCTCGGATTCGGGGCGTCCACGTTCCGCTTCGCCGGTCCTCCCGGACGCTTCACCTCGGTCCAGGACCTCGACGGCGTCCGCGTCGCCTCCGCCTACCCGGGTCTGGTGGGCTCCTTCCTCCGCGACCAGGGTGTGAACGCCGAGCTCGTGCAGCTCGACGGCGCGGTCGAGTCCGCGGTGCGCCTCGGCGTCGCCGATGCGGTCGCCGACGTCGTGTCCACCGGCACCACCCTGCGGCAGGCGGGGCTGGAGATCTTCGGCCCCGTGATCCTGGAGTCCGAGGCCGTGCTGATCAGCCGTCCCGGCGAGGCCGACGGCGTGGACACGCTGCTACGCCGGCTCCGCGGCGTTATGGTCGCGCGCCGTTACGTGCTCCTCGACTACGACCTCCCCACCGAGCTGGTCGATCAGGCCGTGGCCATCGCACCCGGTCGGGAGTCCGCGACCATCTCGCCGCTCCGCGACCCGTCCTGGGTGGCCGTCCGCGTGATGATCCCGCGGCGCCGCGTCAATCAGGTGATGGACGATCTCTACGCCCTCGGTGCCCGGGCCATCCTCGTCACGGCGATCCACGCGGCGAGGCTCTGATGACCCTCGCGAGTCGCGTCATCCCGTGCCTGGACGTCGCCGACGGCCGCGTCGTCAAGGGCGTCAACTTCGAGAACCTCCGCGACATGGGTGATCCGGTGGAGCTCGCCCGTCACTACGCGGCCCAGGGCGCCGACGAGATCACGTTCCTCGACGTCACCGCGACGGTGGATGCGCGGGCGACGACCTACGACGTCGTGCAGCGCACCGCAGAGCAGGTCTTCGTTCCGCTGACGGTGGGCGGCGGCGTGCGCAGCGTCGACGACGTCGCGCGGCTCCTCTCGGTCGGTGCGGACAAGGTCGGCGTGAACTCCGCGGCGATCGCCCGTCCCGAGCTCATCGGCGAGATCGCGGATCGCTTCGGCGCCCAGGTGCTCGTGCTCTCGCTCGACGTCAAGCGCGCCGACACGACGCGATCCGGCTTCGTCGTCACCACGCACGGCGGCCGTACGCAGACCACGCTGGACGCGCTCGACTGGGCGCGCGAGGCGTCCGAGCGCGGCGCGGGGGAGCTGCTCGTGAACTCGATCGACGCAGACGGGACCCGCGACGGCTTCGATCTCGAGCTCGTCCGCCTCATGCGTGAAGTCGCGCCGATCCCGGTGATCGCCTCCGGCGGTGCGGGGCGGGCGACCGACTTCGCGCCGGCCATCAAGGCGGGGGCGGACGCTGTGCTCGCGGCCAGCGTGTTCCACACCGGAGCCCTGACCGTCGGTGACGTGAAGGATGCGCTGCGCGCGGAAGGAGTGCTCGTCCGATGACCGACACGCCGAAGCAGGACGAGGTCTCCATCGACGACCGCATCGCCCAGGTCGCGTTCAACGCGGACGGGCTCGCCCCGATCATCGTGCAGCAGTGGGATTCGCGCGAGGTGCTCA
The DNA here is from genome assembly GCF_025143875.1 of Microbacterium meiriae. Lineage (NCBI taxonomy): Bacteria > Bacillati > Actinomycetota > Actinomycetes > Micrococcales > Microbacteriaceae > Microbacterium > Microbacterium meiriae. Next base: position 4,764 of record NZ_JAMBDU010000030.1, read on the forward strand.
TGCTCGCCTGGGTGGACGCCGAGGCCCTGCGCCGCACGCTCACCTCGGGCCGCGCGACCTACTGGTCCCGCTCCCGCCAGGAGTACTGGCGCAAGGGTGACACCTCCGGGCATATCCAGGTCGTGCGGGAGGCCCGCCTCGACTGCGACGGTGACGCGCTCCTGCTCCTCGTCGACCAGACCGGCCCCGCGTGCCACACCGGAACGCGGACGTGCTTCGACTCCACCGACCTGGACGCCGTCGACGGGGCGGCGGCCTCGTGAGCATCGCGCAGCGCGGCCGGTCCCTCTCCGTGACGGGCTTCCTGCTGGCCGGCGCCATCGGGATCATCTCCTCCACGCAGACCTGGTTCACCGTGCAGCGGGCGGACGCGGGGGAGGACATCCTCGTCCCCGGCGCCTCCGCTCTCGTGCTGCTCGCGCCGCTGAGCCTCGCCGTGCTCGCGCTGGGTGCGGCTCTCGCGATCGCCGGCCGGGCCGTGCGTCTCGTCTTCGGGGTGCTCGCCGCCGCGGCCGCCGTGTTCCTGGGCTGGTCCACGCTGCAGGTCCTCCTCGGCGACGCGTACGGCGCGGTGGCCGCGACCGTCACCGAGGCGACGGGACTCGCCGGAAGCGGAGCGGTCCACGAGGTCGCGGCGAGCATCATCCCGTCCGTCTGGCCGTACCTCGCCCTCGGCGGCTGGGCGATCCTGCTCGCCGCCGCCGTCCTCGTGCTGACCACCTGGCGGCGCTGGAAGGTCGGCGGCCGTCGCTACCGCACCGACGCGCCGACCGATGCGCCGCACGACGGCCCCGTCGACGCGGTCGATTCCTGGGACGAGCTGTCCCGGGGGTCCGACCCGACGCGCTGACCCCGATAGACTGAACCCAGATCCCCACGTCGTCCCCGGAGGAGAACATGACCAACCCGATCGCTGACCCCGGCCACGGACACTCGCCTGCGGCCTGGACCGCCGTCGTGATCATGCTCGTCGGCTTCGCCGCCGCGACCGTCGCGTTCTGCTTCGAGCAGCCGACCCTGGTGTGGATCTCCGCCGCGCTGATCCCGATCGGGGCGATCGTCGGCTGGGTGCTCGCGAAGGCGGGCTACGGCGTGAAGGGTCCCAAGTACGCTCCGAAGGCGCACTAGTGGTCCTCGCCGACCTGACGGCCGGCGCTGTCGCAGACGCCGAGCGTCGTTCTGAGTCCCGCCCGCTCGCGGTCGTCGAGCGTGACGCTCTTTCGCGCCCCGCGGCGAAGGACGCACTGTCGTTCCTCGCTCCCGCCGACCGGGTGAAGATCATCGCCGAGGTGAAGCGGGCGAGCCCGTCCCGCGGCCCCCTCGCCGAGATCCCGGATCCCGCGCACCAGGCCGCGCTCTACGAGACCGGCGGTGCCTCCGCGATCAGCGTCCTCACCGAGGAACGTCGTTTCGGAGGCAGCCTCGCCGATCTGGAGGCGGTCACCGCCCGGGTCTCGCTTCCCGTGCTGCGCAAGGACTTCATCGCCACCCGTTACCAGGTGCTGGAGGCCCGCGCCGCCGGCGCCGACCTCGTCCTGCTCATCGTCGCCGGCCTGGAGCCGGACATCCTGCGCGACCTGTACGGGTTCATCCTCGAGCTCGGCATGACTCCGCTCGTCGAGTCCCACTCGGCGGAGGAGCTGGAGGCCGCGATCGACCTCGGCGCCGACCTGATCGGCGTGAACGCCCGCAACCTGAAGACCCTCGAACTCGATCGCGATCTGTTCGGTCGGCTCGTGGACCGCATCCCGGATTCGGCGATCAAGATCGCGGAGTCTGCGGTGCTCACGCCCGCCGACGTCGCGCACTACCGTTCGGCCGGCGCCGACGTCGTGCTGATCGGCGAGGCCCTGGTGACCGGAGACCCGGTGGCCACTCTCAAGAGCTTCCTGGAGGCGAAGTGAGTCTGCGCGACCAGCACGGTCCGTTCTTCGGCGATTTCGGCGGGCGGTACATGCCGGAATCCCTGGTCGCCGCGATCGACGAGCTGACGGTCGCCTACGAGGAGGCCATCGCCGACCCGGAGTTCCGAGCCGAGCTGGCCCATCTGCTGTCCTCCTACGCCGGGCGCCCCTCCGCGCTCACCGAGGTGCCGCGGTTCGCCGAGCACGCGGGCGGCGCGCGGGTCTTCCTCAAGCGCGAGGACCTCAACCACACGGGTTCGCACAAGATCAACAACGTGCTGGGCCAGGCCCTGCTCACCAAGCGCCTCGGCAAGACACGGGTCATCGCCGAGACCGGGGCCGGGCAGCACGGCGTCGCGACGGCGACGGCCGCCGCCCTGTTCGGGCTCGACTGCACCATCTACATGGGCGAGGTCGACACCGAGCGTCAGGCGCTCAACGTCGCCCGGATGCGCCTGCTGGGCGCCGAGGTCGTCGCGGTGACCTCGGGGTCGCGCACGTTGAAGGACGCGATCAACGACGCCTACCGCGACTGGGTCGCCTCGGTCGAGACGACCAACTACATCTTCGGCACGGCTGCGGGACCGCATCCGTTCCCGGCGATGGTGCGCGACTTCCAGAAGATCATCGGCGAAGAGGCCCGTGCCCAGATCCTCGACGAGGTCGGCCGGCTCCCTGATGCCGTCGTCGCCTGCGTCGGCGGCGGGTCCAACGCGATCGGCATGTTCGACGCGTTCCTGGACGACGAGGGCGTGCGGCTGTACGGCGTGGAGGCTGCCGGCGACGGTGTCGACACCGACAAGCACGCGGCGTCGATCGAGCGCGGCCGCCCCGGCGTGCTGCACGGCGCGAAGACGTACGTGCTGCAGGACGAGGACGGCCAGACCGTCGAATCGCACTCCATCTCCGCCGGTCTCGACTACCCCGGCGTGGGTCCAGAGCACTCCTGGCTGGCCGACATCGGTCGGGCCGAGTACATCCCGGCGACGGACGACGAGGCGATGCAGGCTCTGCGGCTGCTGAGCCGGACCGAGGGGATCATCCCCGCGATCGAGTCGGCGCATGCCCTCGCCGGTGCGCTGCGGATCGGCCGCGAGCTCGGCCCCGACGGCCTGATCGCGATCTGCCTCTCGGGCCGTGGCGACAAGGACATGGACACCGCCGCCCGGTACTTCGAGCTCTACGACGAGGAAGCCCTCGCGCACGACGTGTCCGAGGAGAGCGCCGCCGAGGACGCGGCCTCGAAGGGAGAGCCGCAGCTGTGAGCCGCGTCGAACAGGCCATCCAGCGCGCGCACGACGCCGGCCGCAGCGCCTTCGTCGGCTACCTGCCCGTCGGTTTCCCCGACCTGGAGACGAGCATCCAGGCGGCGATCGCCCTCGCCGAGAACGGCGTGGACATCATCGAGCTCGGGCCTCCCTACAGCGATCCCGTCATGGACGGCGCGATCATCCAGGAGGCGACGACCAAGGCCCTCGCCGCGGGCTTCCGGATGAAGGACCTCTTCACCGCCATCCGCGCGATCACCGCCGCGACCGACGTCCCGGTCCTCGTGATGACCTACTGGAACCCGGTGCTGCAGTACGGGGTGGACCGCTATGCCGAGGACCTGCTCGCCGCGGGCGGCGCCGGCCTCATCACTCCGGACATCACCCCGGAAGCGGCCGGCGAGTGGATCGCGGCCAGCGAGCGCCTCGGTCTCGACCGGGTCTTCCTCGCGGCTCCGACCTCGTCGGACGAGCGGCTCGATCTCGTCGTGCGGTCCTCGACGGGCTTCGTCTACACCGTCTCCACCATGGGCATCACGGGGGAGCGGGCCGAGCTCGACCGCGCAGCCCGTACCCTCGTGTCGCGACTGCGCGACCACGGCGCCCGCCGCGCCTGCGTGGGCATCGGCATCTCGACCCCGGAGCAGATCGCCGGCGTCTCCGAGTACGCCGACGGCGCCATCGTCGGCACCGCCCTTGTCCGCGCCCTCCGCGACGGCGGTGTCCCCGCCCTCGCCGAAGTCACCCGAACCCTGGCCGCCGGCACCGCGTCGGCGCGCTTCGTCTCAGAGAAGTAGGATCGCACTCATGTCCTCCGCGCTCCACAGCACCGCCGCCGGCGTGCTCGCCAGCATCCCGAGCCCGCCCGTGTCGTACTTCGATCTCGGCCCGCTCCGGATCCACTTCTACGCGCTCTGCATCATCGCCGGCATCATCGTCGCCGTGCTGATGACGAACCACCGCCTCACCAAGCGCGGGGCGGAGCCGTGGGTGGTCATCGACATCGCGATCCTGGCGGTGCCGCTCGCGATCATCGGCGCGCGCATCTTCCACGTGCTCACCCACCCGAATTTCTACTTCGGCGAAGGCAAGAACACCTGGAACCCCTTCGAGCCCGGTTCCGTCTGGGCGATCTGGGAGGGCGGCATCGCCATCTTCGGCGCGCTCATCGGCGGCGCCGTCGGGGCGTACCTCGGCTGCCGGTGGACCGGCATCCGCTTCTGGACGTTCGCGGACGCGCTGGCTCCCGGCCTGCTGCTCGCCCAGGCGATGGGCCGGTTCGGCAACTGGTTCAACCACGAGCTCTTCGGCCTGCCCACCTCGCTGCCGTGGGGCCTGGAGATCGAGTCGACGAACTCGGCCTTCCCTCCCGGGCTTCCCGAGGGCACCCTGTTCCACCCGACGTTCCTCTACGAGGTCATCTGGAACGGGCTCGGCGTCCTCGTGCTCCTGTGGCTCGGTCGCAAGCTGTTCTTCCAGTGGGGTCGCCTCTTCGCGATCTACCTGATCTGGTACAGCGCCGGACGCATCCTGTGGGAGTCGATCCGGATCGACCCGAGCGAGATCATCCTCGGCCTGCGCAGCAACGTCTGGGCAGCCATCATCGGCGTCGTCGTCGGACTCGTCATCCTGGTCGTTCAGACCCGCCGTCACCCCGGTCTCGAGCCCTCGCCGTACCAGCCGGGCCGCGGACGGAAGGACGTGGACGCTGATGTACAATCGCAGGACAATCCCTCTGATTTCGTGGACGTGAGCGAGCCTCCGGCCGAAGAAGTCGCCGCCGGAGCCACTGCCACAAGCGCTGCTCCCTCGAGCGGGGACGGCTCCCGATAACGCCGACTCGCGGCGGGAGAACCATTGCACTGAACGAGCGGGCCGACGACGTCCCCGGGTTTCACTGAAGATCTGAGGACGGTAACTGGTGTACTTCCAGCCCCCTTACGGCGCCTCCGGCGCATACCCCCCGAAGCAGGGCATGTACAACCCGGCGTTCGAGAAGGACGCCTGCGGCCTGGCCATGGTCGCAACGCTGCGCGGCGAAGCCGGGCACGACATCATCGCGCTGGCCCTCGAGGCCCTGCGCAACCTGGAGCACCGCGGGGCCATCGGGTCCGACGCGGGCACCGGGGACGGAGCCGGCATCCTCACCCAGATGCCGGACGACTTCCTCCGCGCGGTCACCGGCTTCGAACTGCCACCCGTGGGGGAGTACGCGGCCGGGCTGGCCTTCCTGCCTCGCGATTCGAGCGAGCGCCGCCAGCAGAAGGCCGGGATCGAGAAGATCGCCCGCGCGGAGGGCCTCCGCGTCCTCGGCTGGCGCGAGGTCCCCACCGCCAACGAGAACCTCGGCAAGCTCGCCGACGAGGCCCGCCCCGCCTTCGAGCAGCTCTTCGTGAGCGCCGGCGGCGCCACCCTGGCCGATGCGCCGCTGACCGGCATCGCGCTCGACCGCGTCGCCTATCGCCTGCGCAAGCGCGCGGGCCACGAGCTCGGCGCCTACTTCGTCTCCCTGTCCAGCCGCACGCTCGGCTACAAGGGCATGGTCACCACGCTGCAGCTCGAGCCCTTCTACCCGGATCTGCAGGACGAGCGCTTCGCCTCCGAGCTCGCCGTCGTGCACTCACGGTATTCCACCAACACCTTCCCGTCCTGGCCGCTCGCGCAGCCGCTGCGGATGCTCGCCCACAACGGCGAGATCAACACGGTCGGCGGCAACCGCAACTGGATGCGCGCCCGCCAGTCGCAGCTCGAGTCCGAGCTCCTCGGCGACATCTCGCCCCTGCTGCCCATCTGCACCGACGGCGCCAGCGACTCGGCGTCGTTCGACGAGGTGCTGGAGCTGCTGACCCTCACCGGCCGCAGCCTTCCGCACGCGATCATGATGATGGTGCCGGAGGCCTACGAGAAGCAGGCCGACATCTCGCCGGAGCTGCGCGCGTTCTACGAGTACCACTCCAACCAGATGGAGCCGTGGGACGGCCCGGCCGCCCTCATCTTCACCGACGGCACCCTGGTCGGCGCGACGCTGGACCGCAACGGCCTGCGCCCTGGCCGCTGGACGGAGACCACCGACGGCCTCGTGGTCATCGGCTCCGAGACCGGCGTCCTGCACTTCGAGCCGGAGCGCATCAAGCGCCGCGGCCGGCTCCAGCCCGGCAAGATGTTCCTCGTCGACACCGCCCAGCGTCGGATCGTCGAAGACGAGGAGATCAAGCACGACCTCGCGACGATGCACCCCTGGCAGGAGTGGCTCGACGCGGGTTCCGTCCGTCTGGCCGACCTTCCGGAACGCGAGCACATCGTGCACCCGCCGGCATCCATCACGCGCCGGCAGCGCACCTTCGGGTACACGGAGGAGGAGGTCCGCATCCTCCTCACCCCGATGGGCCAGACGGGGGTCGAGCCGCTGGGTGCCATGGGGTCGGACACGCCGATCGCCGTCCTCAGCAAGCGCCCGCGCTTGCTCTTCGACTACTTCACGCAGCAGTTCGCGCAGGTGACCAACCCGCCGCTGGACTCGATCCGCGAAGAGGTCGTCACGAGCCTCAAGCTCGGCCTCGGTCCCGAGGTCAACCTCCTGACCTGGGGGCCCGAGCACACCCGCACGGTGTCGCTCGACTTCCCGGTCATCGACAACGACGAGCTCGCGAAGATCCGTCACATCGACAAGGCCCTGCCCGGGCGCTCGAGTGCCACCATCCGCGGCCTCTACCACTTCGACGCCGGACCCCACACCCTCGCGGAGCGTCTCACCGAGATGTGCGCCGAGGTGGATCAGGCCATCGAGGACGGCGCGGAGTTCATCATCCTGTCCGACCGGGACTCGAACAAGGACCTCGTCCCGATCCCCTCGCTGCTCATGGTGTCGGCGATCCATCACCACCTCATCCGGCGCGAGAACCGGATGAAGGTCGGTCTGATCGTCGAGGCCGGCGATGTGCGCGAGGTGCACCACGTCGCGACCCTCATCGGCTACGGTGCCTCCGCGATCAACCCGTACCTCGCCATGGAGACGGTCGAGCACCTCGTGCGCACCGGCTACATCACGGGCATCTCCCCGGAGAAGGCGGTCAAGAACCTCATCTACGCGCTCGGCAAGGGCGTGCTGAAGATCATGTCGAAGATGGGCATCTCCACGGTGTCGTCCTACGCGGGCGCGCAGGTGTTCGAGGCCGTGGGCCTCAGCCCCGAGTTCATCGACGCCTACTTCACGCGCACCGAGTCGAAGCTCGGCGGTATCGGGATCGAGGAGATCTTCGCCGAGAACCAGGCCCGCCACGACTACGCCTACCCGGAGGACGCCGCGGCCCGCGCCCACGAGCGACTGTGGACCGGCGGCGAGTACCAGTGGCGTCGCGACGGCTCTCCGCACCTCTTCAACCCGGAGACGGTGTTCAAGCTGCAGCACTCCACGCGGACCCGCCGCTACGACATCTTCCGCGAGTACACCAAGCTCGTCGACGACCAGGCGGCCGAGCTGAAGACCCTGCGCGGCCTCTTCTCGCTGCGGACCGGGACGCGCAAGCCCGTGCCGCTGGACGAGGTGGAGCCCGTCTCCGCCATCGTCAAGCGCTTCTCCACCGGCGCGATGAGCTACGGCTCGATCTCCAAGGAGGCGCACGAGACCCTCGCCGTCGCGATGAACCGCATCGGCGGCAAGTCGAACACGGGCGAGGGCGGGGAGGACCCTGACCGGCTCGTCGATCCCGAACGGCGCAGCGCCATCAAGCAGGTGGCATCCGGTCGGTTCGGTGTCACGAGCCTCTACCTCACCGAGGCCGACGACATCCAGATCAAGCTCGCCCAGGGCGCCAAGCCCGGTGAGGGCGGTCAGCTCCCGCCGACCAAGGTGTACCCGTGGGTCGCGCGCACCCGACACGCCACGGCGGGCGTCGGGCTCATCTCGCCGCCTCCGCATCACGACATCTACTCGATCGAAGACCTCAAGCAGCTCATCTTCGACCTGAAGCGGGCGAACCCCGAGGCGCGCATCCACACGAAGCTCGTCAGCCAGTCCGGCATCGGCGCGGTCTCGGCCGGTGTCGCCAAGGCGCTCAGCGACGTCATCCTCGTGTCCGGTCACGACGGCGGCACGGGCGCGAGCCCGCTGAACTCGCTGAAGCACGCCGGAACACCGTGGGAGCTCGGCCTCGCCGAGACGCAGCAGACGCTCATGCTCAACGGCATGCGCGACCGCGTGGTCGTGCAGGTCGACGGTCAGCTCAAGACCGGTCGAGATGTCATCATCGGCGCCCTCCTCGGTGCCGAGGAGTTCGGCTTCGCCACTGCGCCCCTCGTCGTCAGCGGCTGCATCATGATGCGCGTCTGCCACCTCGACACCTGCCCGGTGGGCGTCGCGACGCAGAACCCCGTCCTGCGCGACCGCTTCACGGGCAAGCCCGAGTTCGTCGTCAACTTCATGGAGTTCATCGCGGAGGAGGTGCGCGAGCTGCTCGCGGAGCTCGGCTACCGCTCGATCGACGAGATCGTGGGCCGCACCGAGCTGCTGGAGACCAACGCGGCGATCGCGCACTGGAAGGCCGAAGGGCTCGACCTCAGCCCCGTGCTGGAGGGCCCGGCGTTCCCGGCCGGCGAACCGCGCCGCAGCGGGCGCGCCCAGGACCACGAGCTCGACAAGCACTTCGACGTGCAGCTCATCGACATCGCGAAGGCGGCGCTGCTGAACGGCGACCCCGTCGTGGTGGAGCTTCCGATCGCCAACACGGAGCGCGCGGTCGGCACGATGCTCGGGCATCAGGTGACCTCGCGTCACGGCGCCACCGGCCTGCCGAAGGAGACGATCGACGTCACCCTCACCGGCACCGCGGGGCAGTCGCTCGGCGCGTTCCTGCCGCCGGGGATCATCCTCCGGCTGGAGGGCGACGCCAACGATTACGTGGGCAAGGGCCTCTCCGGTGGGGACATCACGATCCGGCCGCCGCGCGGCTCCGCGATCGCCCCGCACGAGAACGTCATCGCGGGCAACGTGATCGGCTACGGCGCCACATCGGGGACCATGTTCATCTCGGGCGTGGTGGGCGAGCGCTTCCTCGTCCGCAACTCCGGCGCGACCGCTGTGGTCGAGGGCGTCGGCGACCACGCTCTCGAGTACATGACCGGTGGCCTCGCGGTCATCCTCGGGTCGACCGGCCGGAACTTCGGCGCCGGCATGTCCGGGGGAGTGGCCTACGTGCATGCCCTGGACACCGGCAAGGTCAACGCGCAGTCGCTCGGCAGCGGCGAGCTCCGGCTCGAGCCGCTGGACCGCGCCGACCTCGAAGTGCTCCGCGGCCTGCTCGTGGAACACGTGGAGCGCACGGCGTCTCCGCGCGCCGCCGCTCTGCTGGAGGACTTCGACGCGAGCGCGGCGGAGTTCGTGAAGGTGCTCCCGCGGGACTACGCCGCCGTGCGCAGCATGCGCGAGGAGGCACTGGCCGAGGGGATCGACCCCGACGGCGACATCGTCTGGAACCGCATCCTGGAGGTGACCGGTGGCTGACCCCAAAGGCTTTCTGAAGGTGACCGAGCGGGAACTTCCCGCTCGCCGTCCGGTGCCCGTGCGCATCATGGACTGGAAAGAGGTGTACGAGCCCGGCGACAAAGCCGTGCTCCGTCGCCAGGCCGGCCGGTGCATGGACTGCGGCGTGCCGTTCTGCCACTCCGGCTGCCCGCTGGGCAACCTCATCCCGGAATGGAACGACCTCACCTGGCGCGGGGAGGGGCGTGCGGCGATCGAGCGTCTGCACGCGACGAACAACTTCCCGGAGTTCACCGGACGCCTGTGCCCGGCCCCGTGCGAGAGCTCGTGCGTCCTCGGCATCAACCAGCCGGCCGTGACGATCAAGCAGATCGAGGTCTCCATCATCGACGAGGCCTTCGCCAAGGGCTGGGTCGAGCCGGAGCCGCCGGAGCGCCTGACGGGCAAGACCGTGGCCGTCGTGGGCTCGGGTCCCGCCGGTCTCGCGGCCGCCCAGCAGCTGACCCGGGCGGGGCACACCGTCGCCGTGTTCGAGCGCGACGACCGCATCGGCGGCCTGCTCCGCTACGGCATCCCGGACTTCAAGATGGAGAAGAGCCAGCTCGAAGCCCGCCTGCGCCAGATGCAGGAGGAGGGCACGCGGTTCCGCGCCGGCGTCGAGATCGGCAAGGATATCTCGTGGGCCGACCTGCGCGCCCGGTACGACGCGGTCGTGATCGCCACCGGCGCCACCGTCCCGCGCGACCTGCCGATCCCCGGTCGCGACCTCGACGGTGTGCACTTCGCGATGGAGTACCTCGTCGAGTCGAACCACGCGGTGGCCGGCGACTCCGTCCCCGGCCAGATCACCGCCGAGGGCAAGCACGTCATCGTCATCGGCGGCGGCGACACCGGGGCCGACTGCATCGGCACCGCGCACCGCCAGGGCGCCCTGAGCGTGACCAACCTCGCCATCGGCAAGCAGCCGAGCGAGACGCGGCCGGATCACCAGCCCTGGCCGATGATGCCGACGATCTTCGAGGTGGCCTCGGCTCACGAGGAGGGTGGGGAGCGGATGTTCCTCGCGTCGACCGTGGAGTTCCTGTCCAACGACGTCGGCGAGGTCCGCGCGCTGCGCGTGGCCGAGACCGAGTACATCGACGGCCGCCGCGTGCCCAAGAGCGGCACGGAGCGCGAGATCCCCGCGGACCTGGTGCTCATCGCGATGGGCTTCACCGGGCCGGAGCAGGACGGCTACACCGAGGACACCCGGCCGGAGGTCACCGAGCGCGGCGCCTTCCGTCGCGCCGCGAGCTACGAGTCGTCGATCCCCGGTGTGTTCGTGGCGGGTGACGCCGGTCGCGGTCAGTCGCTCATCGTCTGGGCGATCGCGGAGGGCCGGGCGGCGGCGGCGAACGTCGACCGCTTCCTCATGGGCACCACCGTGCTGCCGGAGCCGGTGCGCCCCAGCGATGTCGCGATCGGCCTCCAGCCCGCGTAGGCTGAGGCCGGCAGTGTCGCCTGTACGTAATCCCCCACTTCTACCCTGGAGACATGTTGAGACGCGCGAAAATCGTCGCCACCCTGGGCCCCGCCACTTCCACGTATGAGACGGTGCGCGCACTGATCGATGCGGGTGTGGACGTCGCCCGACTGAACCTCAGCCACGGTGACTACTCCGTGCACGAGAACAACTACGCGAACGTGCGTCGCGCGGCGGAGGACTCCGGTCGCGCCGTCGCCATCCTCGTCGACCTCCAGGGCCCGAAGATCCGTCTGGGCCGCTTCGAGGACGGACCGTACGAGCTCGCCAAGGGCGACATCTTCAAGATCACCACCGAGGACATCATCGGCAACAAGGAGATCTGCGGCACGACGTTCAAGGGCCTTCCCCAGGACGTCAAGCCCGGCGACTTCCTGTTGATCGACGACGGCAAGGTCCGGGTCGAGGTCGTCGAGACCGACGGTGTCACCGTCACCACGCGCGTCGTCGTCGCGGGCGCCGTCTCGAACAACAAGGGCATCAACCTGCCCGGTGTCGCCGTGAACGTCCCCGCGCTGAGCGAGAAGGACGAGGACGACCTCCGCTGGGGCCTCCGGACGGGTGCCGACCTCATCGCGCTCTCGTTCGTTCGCAACGCCTCCGACGTGACCCGCGTGCACGAGATCATGGCCGAGGAGGGCGTCCGCGTCCCCGTCATCGCCAAGATCGAGAAGCCGCAGGCCGTGGATGCGCTCGAGGAGATCGTCGACGCGTTCGACGGCATCATGGTCGCCCGCGGCGACCTCGGCGTGGAGCTGCCCCTCGAGGCCGTCCCGATCGTGCAGAAGCGCGCCGTCGAGCTGGCCCGCCGCAACGCCAAGCCCGTCATCGTGGCGACGCAGATGCTCGAGTCGATGATCAACAGCCCGGTGCCGACCCGCGCCGAGACCTCCGACGTCGCCAACGCCGTCCTCGACGGCGCCGACGCGGTCATGCTCTCCGGCGAGACCAGCGTGGGCGACTACCCGGTCGTCGTCGTCGAGACGATGGCCCGGATCATCGAGTCGACGGAGGAGCACGGTCTGGAGCGCATCCTGCCGCTCACCACGAAGCCCCGCACGCAGGGCGGTGCCATCACCCTCGCCGCCCTCGAGGTCGCGGAGTTCGTGGACGCCAAGTTCCTCTGCGTCTTCACGCAGTCGGGCGACTCGGCGCGCCGCCTGTCCCGCCTGCGCTCCCGCATCCCCATGCTGGCCTTCACGCCGGAGCCCGGCATCCGTCGTCGTATGGCGCTGACCTGGGGCCTGCGCTCCACGCTCGTCGACATGGTGCAGCACACCGACCTCATGTACCACCAGGTGGACGAGTACCTCCTCGAGAACGGCCTCGCCGTCGAGGGGGACAAGGTCGTCGTCATCTCCGGTTCCCCTCCCGGGATCATCGGTTCCACGAACGACCTGCGCGTGCACAAGGTCGGCGACGCGCTCCGTGGCGCGGCACCGATCTACAAGGCCGGCGTCTGACGCAGACGTTCCGAGAGGGGCGGGGCTTCGGCCTCGCCCCTCTCTGTCATCTCCGGGCCGGGGCGTCAAGCCTCTCGGCCGTGACCGCGGCCTCGGCTAGCGTGCTGCCATGGTCCTCCGTCGCCTCCTCGTCACCTCCGGGCTGACGTTCCGCATCCTGGAGAGTCCGCGGCCGGCCGGCAGCACGGCCCCGACCGTGGTCCTCGTGCACGGGATCGGGATGTCGCACCGGTATCTGTCGCGGCTGCACGCCGTGCTCGCCGACACGACCCGGGTGGTCTCCGTCGACCTTCCGGGCTTCGGCGGCCTGCCCAAACCGCGGTTCGACGTCTCCATCCCGCAGATGGCCGCGGGTCTCGCCCAGGTGGTGGCGAGCCTCGACGACGACCGCGTCGTGCTCGTCGGACACTCGATGGGCGTGCAGTGGGCTGTGGAGACGGCGCTCCGGCATCCCGAGTACGTCCGCACGGTCGTCACGATCGGCCCCGTCGCGGACGACGCCCACCGGACGCTCGGTGCACAGGCACGCGCGCTGGTCATCGACACGTTCGGCGAGACCCCCGCGATCAATACCGTCGTCTTCACCGACTACCTGCGCTGCGGCGTGCGGTGGTATCTCCGTCAGGTCCGGCACATGCTCGCGTATCCCCTGGAGGAGAAGATCGCCGCGCTCTCCATGCCGGTGCTTGTCGTGCGGGGGAGTGAGGATCCCATCGCAGGACGCGCGTGGTGCCGGCGCCTGCGCGACGCGGCGGCCGTCTCGCGACTGGTGGAGATCCCCGGTCACCACCATGTCGCGCAGCAGTCCGCGCCCCGGGCGGTGGCTTCCGCGATCCTGGCCCACACGACGGGAGCATGGCCGACGGCGGTGCCGGCCGCAGCCAGCCGGCGGGGGAGGGCCCCATCGACGTCCTGAGGATGCTGGGCTGGTGGGCTGCGGACTACGCGTACGCCGGGTTCTGGCAGGTTCGCTCGTTCTTCGGCCGCGACCAGGCGGACGACTTCGCCACCGGAGACCGCGCCCCGATCGTCGTCCTCGCCGGCGTCTACGAGACCTGGCGCTTCCTGGAGCCGCTCATCGTCGCGCTGCACGAGCGGGGCCATCCGGTGCACGTCGTGGACGCGCTGCGCCGCAACCAGTTCCCGGTGCAGGATGAGGCCGACCAGGTGGCCGACTACCTGCGAGCGCACGACCTCTCCGGCGTCTTCCTCGTCGCCCACAGCAAGGGCGGTCTCGCCGGGAAGCTGGTGATGACCGGCCCCGAGGGCGGACGGATCCGCGGGATGCTCGCCATCGCGACGCCCTTCGGGGGCTCACGATATGCGCGGTTGCTGCCCGGTCGGGTGCTGCGCGCGTTCTCGCCGGACGACCCCTCTATCGTCGCCCTGGGGCGGGAGCTCGACGTCAACGCCCGCATCGTCTCGATCTACGCCGCGTTCGATCCGCATATCCCCGAGGGGAGCGAGCTCGCCGGGGCCAAGAACGTGGTGCTGGAGACGGGAGGGCACTTCCGGATCCTCGCCCACCCCCGCGTGATGGCCGAACTCGCCGCCCTCGCCGAGTGACGGGGCGAGCGGTCCGCGATGCTGGTGCCGAGCGTTCGGCTGCCCAGCCGGGTTCCACAGTCTCTCCGTGATTAAGTGGGCAGCCCTGCTTCCGCACGGCTGCCCGCTTGGTACATTCAGAACAGGGCCGCGCTTGCCGTCCTGCGACGAAGGGAAGCGAGGTGGCGATGGGCGATCGTCTGGCTGTGGTGGGTGACTTACCGACTACGCAACCAAAGCTCGGGTTCGAGTCTTATGCGGCGGCGCTTGTCGATGCTGTCGAGGGTGGAAAGCCCGCGCAGTACACCCTCGGTTTGTATGGCCCCTGGGGATCGGGCAAGTCTTCACTTTTAGGTGCACTTGCCTCGGGGCTGCGGGCGAACGGCAAGAGCGTCGTGATCGAGTTTGACGCGTGGAGGTATCAACCAGGGGGAGAGCTCGTTGCCTCGTTGTTGACCTTGATTGCGAGGGCGATCGAGCAGAACGCGAAGCTACGGCATTTCGGGAGCAAGTTGTTGGATGTGGCCCAGGCCATGGTGTCCGCCAGCTCGCTGACTTTCGGTGGCCCTACCGGAGCCACATTGGAGATCGACGGTGAGAAGGCGATGCGCGCGCTGGACGCCGAGAAGGCGCCGCCAAACTTCGTCGATGCAATCCGCGAAATGCGCCGCGCCGCCGACGACATCTCTGGCGAACGACTAGTGATCCTTATCGACGATCTTGATCGTTGCTCTCCGACGAATCTCGTCGCCGTGCTTGAGACGATCAACAACGTCATGGATCTCAGCGGTTTTGTTTTCGTAGTTGCCCTCGACTACGACGTGCTCGTGCAAGCGATCACTGCCGAGTACCCCCACGTTTCCGGGCACGAGTTCATCGAAAAGATGGTGCAGATCCCGTTTCGCGTCCCGCCCCTCAACACCAGTTCGGCGCATGTTCTCCGCGACCTTCTTCCCAACTTCCAGACACTGGTAAGCCTTCAAGACGAGCGGTTTCAGTCAGTGTTGTTGGAGGTAGTCCGTCGTGCACTACGAGGCAATCCCCGTCAGGCCAAGCGCCTGGTCAACTCGTATCTGGTTCTCGATCGGATCCTTAGCAGACAGAAGTCAGCTGCAAGTCGCGCGTTGCTCCTAATAATCCTCGGCCTCCAGTTCGGGTGGCCCGATGATTATCGCCGTGTGCAACGCGCTGTGAGCATGGGCGCGTTGGATACCGCAGGGGAGCTTGAGCGCTACTTCGACGACTCCGAGGATGAGCATGGTCCCGCTGCATTCCTGACAGCCGTCTTGTCGCGCGACCTTGCAAGCGCCTCGCTTCCCGAGCTGATTCACATGGCCGCAACCACCGCTCCGACTTCAGCGGCGGACGAACGGGAAGTTCTCGTTGAGGCCGTGAGAGGGATGGTGTCTGCGTACGGATGGCAGGAGGTCGATGCCGATGTGTGGCGCCCCGCCGCCGAAGTCGAGCAGGGTCACACAGTCCGCTTGGCTCTTCATGGGAGGCGTCTCGCAATCGAGATGCGTGAGTACGCGCAGACGAATAAGACACACGCGAGAGGGACGAAGCGGGATGTCAAGCATGTTTTCCACACAGTGACCCACGTGACGCTGGCGGATTTCCGGACTTTGGAGCCTACGATCGAGCGTCTCTCCTCATCAGCAGGACTAGGTGCCTGGCGAAAAGAGAAGATGGAAGCACGCCAGTCGCGCTTAACCGACGTCTCCCGACCTAGGTCGAAACACTAGCCGACCTCGTTCGCATGCTGGGGGCCACGAGCGGTCCGCGATGCTGGTGCCGGCGGTGGGACTCGAACCCACACGCCCTCTCGGACAAAGCATTTTGAGTGCTCCGCGTCTGCCATTCCGCCACGCCGGCCCGTGTCTCGCGACTTCGACTGTAGCGCAGACGACGGACGCTTCCTCGCGTGCCCGCTGTCTTCAGCCGGTGGTGTGGACCTCTCCGTTAGGATGGACGGGTGACCGAGCAAGAACAGGCTGAGCAACCCACGGCATCCGCACCCCGACGCGTCGTCGTCGCCGAAGACGAATCGCTGATCCGTCTCGACATCGTCGAGATCCTCCGCGACAACGGCTTCGATGTCGTCGGCGAGGCCGGCGACGGCGAGACGGCGGTGGCCCTCGCCACCGAGCTGCGTCCCGACCTCGTCATCATGGACGTGAAGATGCCCCAGCTCGACGGCATCAGCGCCGCCGAGAAGCTGCACAAGGGCAACATCGCCCCCGTCGTGCTGCTGACCGCGTTCAGCCAGAAGGAGCTCGTGGAGCGGGCGAGCGAGGCCGGAGCCCTGGCCTACGTCGTGAAGCCCTTCACGCCGAACGACCTCCTTCCCGCGATCGAGATCGCTCTGGCCCGCCACGAGCAGATCATCACCCTCGAGGCCGAGGTCGCCGACATGGTCGAGCGCTTCGAGACCCGCAAGCTCGTCGACCGGGCCAAGGGACTCCTCAACGAGAAGATGGGCCTGAGCGAGCCCGAGGCGTTCCGCTGGATCCAGAAGGCGTCGATGGATCGCCGGCTGACGATGCAGGACGTCGCCAAGGCGATCATCGAGCAGCTCGCTCCCAAGAAGTAAGGCACTCCGGTGCTCCGGCTGGACGCAGAGCACGTTCTGCGGCCGGTCCGTGCCGGGGACGGAGCCGCACTCGCGCGTGCGTACCGGGCGAACAGGGAGCATCTCGCCCCCTGGGAGCCGGTGCGCTCCGAGGCGTTCTTCACCGAGGAGTGGCAGGAGCAGAACGCCCAGCAGTGCGTCGCCGAGGCTGCTCTCGGCCGCAGTTCCCGCTTCGTGATCCTCTCGGACGACGGGGAGATCCGCGGCCGGATGAACCTGAACACCATCGTTCGCGGCGCGTTCTGGAGCGCCGATCTCGGCTACTGGATCGATTCCACCCGGCTCCGCCGCGGCCTCGCAGGTCGCGCGGTGGCCCTCATCTCGGAGCACGCGCGGGACGAGCTGCGGCTGCACCGGCTCCAGGCCTCGACGCTGCTGCACAACGTGGCCTCCCAGCGCGTCCTCACCGGCAACGGCTTCGAGCGCATCGGCATCGCCCCGAAGTACCTGCGGATCGCGGGGGAGTGGCAGGACCACATCCTCTTCCAGCTGCTGCTGGAGGAGCCGGTCAGCGCCCGGCGGGAGCGTCCTTGATCATGTTGGTGATGCGGATCGTGGAGCAGCGCCGGCCCTGATCGTCGGTCACGACGATCTCGTGCACCGTGACGCTCCGGCCCAGGTGTACGGGCGTGCAGACCCCGGTGACCACCCCCGAGGTGGCCGACCGGGTGTGCGTGGCGTTGATGTCGACCCCGACCGCCAGGCGGCCCGCTCCCGCATGCAGATTGGCCGCCATCGAGCCGAGCGATTCGCCCAGCACGACATAGGCGCCGCCGTGCATGAGACCGACCGGCTGGGTGTTGCCCTCCACCGGCATCGTCGCCACGCACCGATCGACGCCGAACTCGACGAACTCCATGCCCATCTTCTCGGCCAGGGCTCCCATGCCGCGGGCGGCCGCCCACTCGAGTCCTTCGCTGGTGGCGACCTCGCTCATGCATCCTCCTCTGCGGGTGTCCGTGCTCCTCGTTAGGCTGACAGGGTGACGGACTCCGCAAAGCCTACCCTCATGGTCGTCGACGGCCACTCGCTCGCCTACCGGGCCTTCTTCGCCCTCCCGGTGGACAACTTCACCACCAAGGACAACCAGCACACGAACGCCATCTACGGGTTCCTGTCCATGCTGGTCAACCTCATCAAGGCCGAGCAGCCCACCCACCTCGCGATCGCGTTCGACACCTCCCGCCACTCGTTCCGCACCGACGAGTACCCGGAGTACAAGGCCACCCGATCCGAGACGCCGCAGGAGTTCAAGGGCCAGATCCCGCTGCTGCAGGACTGCCTCGCCGCGATGTCTATCCCGGTGCTGACGCAGGAGGGCATCGAGGCCGACGACATCCTCGCCACCCTCTCCACCCAGGGCGCCGCCCAGGGCTACGACGTGCTCGTGGTCTCCGGAGACCGCGACACCATCCAGCTCGTCACCGACGACGTCACGCTGCTGTATCCGTCCGTGCAGGGTGTCTCGCAGCTCAAGCGCTACGACCCGACCACGGTGCAGGAGCGCTACGGCGTCCGTCCCGAGCAGTACCCCGACATCGCCGCCCTCGTCGGTGAGACCAGCGACAACCTCCCCGGTGTGCCGAAGGTGGGGGAGAAGACGGCCGTCAAGTGGCTCACGCAGTTCGGCTCCCTCGACGAGCTGCTCAAGCGTGCCGGCGAGATCAAGGGCGTGGTCGGCGGCAACCTCCGCGATCACATCGAAGACGTCCGCCGCAACCGCAAGCTCAACCGCCTGCTGACCGACGTGGAGCTGCCGGTGGCACCGGCCGATCTCGCGGTCGCCCCGATCGATGCCGAGGCCGTCCGCGACATCTTCGCCCGACTCGAGTTCCGCACGCTGCTGCCGCGGGTCTTCGAGGCCGTCGGTGCGGGCGAGGTGGCCGACGACCCGGCCTCCGTCGTCGAGATGCCGGCGCCGGCACAGGTGTCCGCCCCCGATCTGGCCACCTGGGCCGCGGCGCAGGACGGAGACATCGCTCTCCGGGTCGTGGTGCAGTCGGGCGCACCTGTGCGCGTCGGCGTCGCCACCGGGAGCGAGCTGCGCGAGCTCGACTGGTCGGAGGAGGCGGCCGCGGCGCTGCGCACGTGGCTGGAGTCCGACGCGCCGAAGGTGCTGCACGACGCCAAGCCGCAGGTGAAGGCGCTGCTCCGTCACGGGATCCGTCTCGGCGGGCTCGCCTACGACACGAGCCTCGCCGGCTGGCTGCTGCGTCCGAGCTTCCCGGACAAGACGCTGTCCGACCTCGTCCAGCGCTACCTGGGGGAGAAGCTCCCCGAGGCCGATCCGTCGCAGCTCGTGCCGGAGACCGAGGGTGCCACCCCGTCGCAGGAGGCGTGGTTCATCCTCCGCGTGGCCGAGGCCCTGCGAAACGATCTGCCCGAGCCGGTCGACGCCGTGCTCCGCGACATCGAGCTGCCGACGCTCCGCACGCTCGCCGACATGGAGCTCGCCGGCGTCGCCGTCTCGCACGAGGTTCTGTCGACGTTCTCGGCCGAGCTCGCGACACGCGCGGATGCGCTGGCCCAGGAGGCGTTCTCGGTCGTCGGCCGCGAGTTCAACCTCGGGTCGCCGAAGCAGCTCCAGGAGGTGCTGTTCGAAGACCTGCAGCTTCCGAAGACGCGCAAGACGAAGACCGGGTACTCGACCGATGCGGCCGTGCTCGCCGACCTCCAGGAGTCGCACCCGCACCCCTTCCTGAGCCTGCTGCTGCAGCACCGAGAGGCGACGAAGCTGCGGCAGATCATCGAGTCCCTCGACACCGCGATCCGCGAGGACAATCGGGTGCACACGACCTATGTGCAGACCGGCAGTCAGACCGGGCGCCTGTCCAGCACCGACCCGAACCTCCAGAACATCCCGGTCCGCACCGAGGAGTCACGGCGCATCCGCAGCGCCTTCGAGGTCGGCGAGGGGTACGAGACCCTGCTCACCGCCGACTACTCGCAGATCGAGATGCGGATCATGGCGCACCTCTCGGGTGATGAGGGGTTGATCGAGGCCTTCAACAGCGGTGAAGACCTGCACCGTTTCGTCGGCGCCCGCGTGTTCGGCGTCGATCCGTCCGAGGTCACGCCGGCGATGCGCACCAAGGTGAAGGCGATGTCGTACGGCCTCGTCTACGGGCTCTCCGCGTTCGGGCTGTCCAAGCAGCTGCGCATCGAGCAGTCGGAGGCCAAGCAGCTCATGGTGGAGTACTTCGCACGGTTCGGTGCGGTCCGCGACTACCTGCGGGCCTCGGTGATGAAGGCCAAGGAGGTCGGCTACACCGAGACGATCTTCGGACGTCGGCGGCCGTTCCCCGATCTCGCGAGCCCCAACCGCGTGCTGCGCGAGAACGCCGAGCGGGCCGCGCTCAACGCCCCGATCCAGGGCAGCGCGGCCGACATCATGAAGATCGCGCTGTTCCACATCCACGACGACCTCCACGCCGCGAAGCTGGAGTCGCGGGTGCTGCTGCAGATCCACGACGAACTCGTCGTCGAGGTCGCTGCGGGGGAGTGGGACGCGGTGGAGCAGATCGTCCGCACGCGGATGGGTGACGCCGCGCAGCTCTCCGTGCCGCTCGACGTGCAGGTCGGCCGCGGTCGGGACTGGAACGAAGCCGCGCACTGATCCCGGTGGCCGGAGGGGGCGGGGATTAGGCTGGAAGGCATGACTTCCGCACCCCGCACCCCCTCCGCCATCGACAGGGTCGCCGATGAATGGGTCGACACGATCGCCGTGCTGGCGCCGACTCTCGGCACGTACATCGGCCGCTCCGAGGTCAACGACCGATTCGGTGACCTGAGTCCGGAAGGTCACGAGGAGATCGCCGCGGCGACGCGGGCCACACTGGACAAGCTGGCCGCGCTGGAGCCGGTCGACGCGATCGACGAGGTCGCCAAGACCGATCTCAGCGCCGAGCTGCGCCTCGACCTCGAGTTGCACGACGCGAAGTGGCACCTGCGTGATCTGAACGTCATCGCATCCGCCGCGCAGGACGTCCGCTCCGCCTTCGACCTGATGCCCACCGCGACGGTCGAGGACTGGGAGGTCGTCTCCACCCGACTCTCTGCCGTGCCGGGGGCGCTGCGCGGGTACATCGAGACGCTCCGTCTGGGCATCGCCGAGGGCGTCACTCCCGCCCGTCGCCAGGTCGCGGAGGTCGCGACGCAGATCGACCGCTACATCGCCGACGACGGATTCTTCGCGGCGTTCGTCGCGCACGCCGATCCCGAGGAGGGTCAGCTTCCCGCCTCGCTCGCCCGCACGCTGGCGGACAACTCCGCGGCTGCCCGGGTCGCCTACGGCGAGCTGCGGCGCTTCCTGGCCGAGGAGCTGGCCCCCGAAGCCGGTGAGACGGACGCCGTGGGGCGCGAGCTCTACGCCCTCAACTCCCGGCGTTTCCTCGGCGCGACCATCGACCTCGACGAGACCTACGAGTGGGGCCGGGAAGAGCTCGCCCGCATGGTGGCCGAGCAGACGGCGATCGCGAACGAGATCCTTCCCGGAGCCTCCGTCGAGGAGGCCGTCGCGCATCTGGAGTCGGACCCCGCCCGCAAGCTCGTCGGCACCGAGGCGCTCCAGCGGTGGATGCAGGAGACCAGCGATCGCGCGGTCGCCGAGCTGGGTGCCTCGCACTTCGACATCCCGGAGGCGATCCGCACGCTGGAGTGCATGATCGCGCCGACGCAGGAGGGCGGGATCTACTACACCGGTCCCACCGACGACTTCTCGCGCCCCGGTCGCATGTGGTGGTCGGTCCCCGAGGGCGTCACCGAGTTCGACACGTGGCGCGAGCTCACCACCGTGTACCACGAGGGTGTGCCGGGGCATCACCTGCAGATCGCCCAGGCCGTCTACAACCGCGCCGAGCTCAACTCCTGGCGGCGGCTGCTCGCCGGCACGTCGGGGCACGCGGAGGGCTGGGCGCTGTACGCGGAGCGGCTGATGGAGCAGCTCGGTTACCTCGATGACCCGGCGGATCGCCTCGGCATGCTGGATGGGCAGCGGATGCGGGCGGCGCGCGTGGTCCTCGACATCGGCGTGCACCTCGGCAAGCCCCGACTCGAGGGCGAGGGCGTCTGGGATGCCGAGTACGCGCTCGACTTCCTCCGCCGCAACGTGAACATGTCGGACCAGTTCGTGCAGTTCGAGGTCAACCGGTACCTCGGCTGGCCGGGTCAGGCGCCGTCGTACAAGGTCGGTCAGCGCATCTGGGAGCAGGTCCGCGACGCCGTGCAGCAGGCGGAGGGCGACGCGTTCAGCTTCAAGGGCTTCCACAAGCGCGCCCTCGATCTCGGCGGCGTCGGACTCGACACGCTGCGCAGCGCGCTGCTCCCTCGGTGACGGGAATGCCGGCCCGAGTCCGCGTGTTCCATTCACCTGAATAGGAAGGTGTGACATGGACATCGAATTCGGGCTGGACACGTTCGGCGACATCACCCGGGATCAGGACGGCGAGCTGCTCAGCGGCGCGCAGACCATCCGGAACGTCGTCGCGCAGGCGGAGCTGGCCGACACCGTCGGCGTCGACTTCTTCGGGGTGGGGGAGCACCACCGGCGCGAGTTCGCGGTCTCGTCCCCGGAGATGGTGCTCGCGGCGATCGCGGCGCGCACCGAGCGCATCCGGCTGGGCACCGCCGTGACCGTGCTGTCCTCGGACGACCCGGTGCGTGTGTTCGAACGCTTCTCCACCCTCGACGCCCTGTCCGGCGGCCGGGCGGAGGTCGTCCTCGGGCGCGGTTCGTTCATCGAGTCCTTCCCGCTGTTCGGCTACGACCTGCGCGACTACGACCGGCTCTTCGAGGAGAAGCTCGAGCTGCTCGTCGAGCTCCTCAAGGAAGAGCCCGTCACGTGGTCCGGCTCGCTGCGGCCGTCTCTCGACAACGCGGACGTCTTCCCGAAGACCGAGAAGGGCCTGCGCACGTGGGTCGGCGTGGGGGGCAGCCCGGAGTCCGTCGTGCGTGTCGCGCGTCACGGTCTCGCCCTGATGCTGGCGATCATCGGCGGCCCGGCCGGGCGGTTCAAGCCGTTCGTCGACCTCTACCACCGCTCGGTCGCCTCCTTCGGGACGACCGCCCACCCGGTGGCCGTGCACTCACCCGGTCACATCGCGCCCACCGACGCGGAGGCGTGGGACGAGGCCTACCCGGGCTTCGAGGCGATGAACAACACCATCGGTCGCGAGCGCGGCTGGCCGCCTTACAGCCGCGCGCGCTTTCAGAACGACATCGGTCCGGAGGGCTCGCTCTATGCCGGTTCGCCGGAGCGCGTCGCGGCGAAGATCGCCGACACGATCAAGACCCTCGGGCTCGGCCGCTTCGACCTCAAGTACGCGACCGGCACCCTGTCGCACGAGTCGATGATGCGCAGCATCGAGCTGTACGGCACCGAGGTGATCCCTCGGGTGCGGAAGCTCCTCGCCGACCGCGACTGAGCTGGCGTCATCTCGCGGCTCGGCGGGACGGGCGGCCCTACGATGAGAATCATGGCCGATACCGCCCTGCCGAGCCGCACCTCGCTCGCCGAGCGCCTCGACGTCCTCCCGTTCACCCGCCGGCACCTGCGCCTGCTCACGGGCTCCGGCGTCGGCTGGGCGCTCGACGCGATGGACGTCGGACTCATCTCCTTCATCATCGCGGCGCTCTCACAGCAGTGGGATCTCACGAAGGGGGAGGCCGGCTGGATCGCCTCGCTCGGCTTCGTCGGCATGGCGGTCGGCGCGACCCTCGGCGGTCTTCTCGCTGACCGCTTCGGCCGCCGGCAGGTGTTCGCCCTCACGCTGCTCATCTATGGCGTGGCCACCGGAGCGAGTGCGCTGGTCGGATCAGTGGCGGCGCTGCTCGTGCTGCGGTTCTTCGTCGGCCTCGGCCTGGGAGCGGAGCTGCCGGTCGCCTCGACCTACGTGAGCGAGTTCGCGCCCGCGCGCATCCGGGGACGGCTGATCGTCATCCTCGAAGCCTTCTGGGCTGTGGGCTGGACGGCGTCTGCCGTCATCGGGTTCTTCGTCATCCCCGCCTCTGAGGCAGGCTGGCGGTGGGCCTTCGCGCTCGGCGCGATCCCCGCGGTCTACGCCCTCGTCGTGCGGTGGGGTCTGCCCGAGTCGCCGCGCTGGCTGGCGTCCCGCGGACGAATCGCGGAAGCCGACCGCATCGTCGCCGCGTTCGAGGCCGATGCCGGTGTCGAGCACACCCCGCAGATCCGGAAGGAGCCGGCGTCGCGGGCGATCGCGATGACGGCGCGTGCCCGGCTCGCTGCGCTCTGGAGCGTCGAGTTCCGGATGCGGACCGCCTGCCTCTGGCTGGTGTGGCTTGCCGTCAACTTCGCCTACTACGGGGCGTTCATCTGGATCCCGAGCATCCTCGTCGACGCGGGATTCGACCTCGTCCGCTCGTTCGGCTTCACCCTCATCATCACGCTCGCGCAACTCCCGGGCTATGCCGTGGCCGCCTGGCTCATCGAAGTGTGGGGCCGCCGGGTCACGCTCTCGGTCTTCCTGCTGGGGGCGACCGCCTCGGCCGTCGTCTTCGGCACCGCCACGACGGTGCCGATGATCATCGGCGCAGGCATGGCCCTGTCGTTCTTCACCCTCGGTGCGTGGGGTGCGCTGTACGCGGTGACGCCGGAGATCTACCCGACCTCGCTGCGCGGCACGGGGGCCGGCTGGGCCGCCGGGGTGGGCCGCATCGCCTCCATCGTGGCGCCCCTCGCCGTTCCCGTCCTCCTCGGGGCCGGCGGCGCGCCCCTGCTGTTCGTCGTGTTCGCGGCCTGCTTCCTCGTCGCCGCCGCGGCGGCCTGGGGTCTCGTCGATCGGAGCGGAGCGGCGCTGGACGACCGGTGACGTCCGGGACCGGGAATAGGCTGGGCGCGTGGCTGATGTACGTTTCGTCGCGATAGGCGACTCCTTCACCGAAGGCGTGGGCGATGTGCTCCCCGATGGGCGCGAGCGCGGCTGGGCCGACATCGCCGCGCAGGGATGGGCGGATGCCGCGGGGCACCCCATCCAGTACGCGAACCTCGCGATCCGGGGGAAGCTGGCGTGGCCGATCGTCGAGGAGCAGCTCGAGCCGGCGTTGGCCCTGCGCCCCACGCACCTGTCGTTCAACGGCGGGGGCAACGACATGCTGCGGCCGCGGACGGACGTCGAGCACATCGCCGACGCGTTCAGCCGGGTGCTGCGGCGGTGCGACGAGGAGGGTGTGACGATGATCCTGCTCTCCGGTGCCAACCCCAGCGGGCAGCTTCCGATGGGATCGCTCGTGCAACGCCGCGGCGATCTGCTCTCCGAGGCGGTCCTGCGGCGCATCGAGGACCGGCCCGACGTCATCCGTGCCCTCAACTGGCCGGACACGGAGCTGTCGAAACCCGCGTACTGGTCGGAGGACCGGCTGCACATGAACGCGGCGGGCCACCACCGCGTCGCGGCCCGCGTGCTGCACGGGCTCGGCTTCGAGCCGCCGGCAGCCTGGTGGGCGCCGCTCGACCGCTGGACCGCAGGGCCCGGGGGCCTGGCGTACTACCGGGAGTTCGTCGGCCCGTGGGTGCGACGGCGCGTGACGAGGACCTCATCCGGGGACGGCCGCGCAGCGAAGTATCCGACCTGGGTCGAGCGGACCCCGGCATGAGCGACGTCACGCCCCGCGGATGAGCGACATCGAACTGGTCCGTCTCCCCGCCGGGACGGTCACGCTGCACGACGCCCGACGCCGCACGCGCCGGACCGTCGAACTCGAGCCGTTCTCCCTCGCCGCCTTCTCGGTGACGGAGGAACAGGTCACCGAAGTCCTGGGCACACCGACCCGGCACCCTCGTCGCCCGGTCGCCGACGTGAGCTGGCTGCGCGCGATCCACTTCTGCAACGCCGCCTCGGAGTGGGAGGGACTCGATCCCGTGTACCACTTCGAGGGTGAGGACGTGGCCTGGGACACCACAGCGGACGGCTACCGCCTTCCGACCGAGGCCGAGTGGGAGTACGCCTGCCGAGCAGGCTCCACCGGGCCGCACTATGCGCCGCTGGCCGAGGCCGCCTGGACCGCGGCCGACGGAGTGGGCACGCCGCAGGACGTGGGCGGGAAGCTCCCGAACCTGCACGGGCTCTTCGACACGCTCGGCAACGTGTGGGAGTGGTGCTGGGATCTCCTCGACCCCGCGCGGTACGACGACTATCGGGTCTTTCGCGGCGGAGGATTCGCCGACGATGCCTGGAGCGTGCGCGCGTCCGTTCGCCGCGGGGGAGCGCCGCGCATGCACCATGAGGACGTCGGTTTCCGCGTTGCTCGGGGCGCCTTCGACACCGAGGAGGAGGCGCAGGGCTGGTCGGCGGCCGCGGACCGGGAGCGGGCCTTCGTCGACGGCGGTCTGCCCTCGGGCTGGACCCCGCGCCGACGGTAGCCCGCGCCGGGCGGTTTTGGTCGCCCACTCTGCGCGGTGGGAGACTGAAGGGATGACCACGCCGTTCGCGCTCATCCTCAACCAGGGTCGCGTCGCCGACCGCACGGACGGAGCCCTCGTCGGGGCACGCCGCGTCGCCGACGCGCTGTCCGCGCTCCTGCAGCGGGAGCCCGTCGTGGTCGGTACCCCGGAGCCGGGCCGGATGGACGACTGGTCGGTCGCGCTGCCCGAAGCTGCGGAGACGCTCACGGGTCTGCGTGACGCGGTGCAGGAGGCGATCGCCGCGGATGCGACGCCGCTCCTCGTGACGAACACCTGTGCGGCGAGCCTCGGAACGCTGCCGAGTGTCGCCGAGCACCACCCCGACGCAGTGGTGCTGTGGATCGACGCGCACGGCGACTTCAACACGCCAGACACCACCGACTCCGGCTACCTCGGCGGCATGGTCCTCGCCGCCGCCTGCGGGCTGTGGGACAGCGGCCACGGGGCGGGCATCGACCCCAAGCAGGTCATCGTCGTGGGCGGTCGCGACATCGATCCCGCCGAGGGGGAGCTGCTCGCCGGTGCAGGAGTGACCGTCCTCAGCCCCGCGGAGAGCACCCCGGAGCGGCTCAGCGCGCTCATCGCCGGGCGACCGGTGTGGATCCATGTCGACTGGGACGTCTTGGAGCCCGGTTACATCCCTGCGGCCTATCGCGTCGGCGACGGTCTGCTGCCGCACCAGGTGGCCGCGCTGTTCGCCGCGATCCCGTCGGCGGACGTCCGCGGCGTGGAACTCGCCGAGTTCGAGGCGGGCGACGCGGAGGTGCCCGAGCGCGTCAGCGTCGAGTTGATCGTGGAGACCGTCCAGCACCTCCTGCGCTGACGGGCGCTCAGCGACGCCGGTCGGGATCCAGCCCCATGCGGATCCGCGTCCGCTTGCGTTCGATGAGGATGAACACGACTCCGAGGACCCAGAGCGGGATCAGGGTGAGGAACGCGACACGGAACGCGTCGAGCGTGTAGGTGTCCGGGGTGCCGGCGCCCTGGGCGTCGAGGAGGAGACCGATCACGAACACGGCGATCAGGGCAGCGATGAAGCCGCCCGCGTTCGTCACGCCGGTCGCCGTGCTGAGGCGATGCACGGGGTTGTGCGTGCGGGCGTGGTCGAAGGCGATCATCGACGCGGGGCCGCCGGTCGCCAGAGCGACCGCCAGGACCCAGAGCAGCCAGTCCGGGGCGGGGCCGGGGAGGGCGATGACCGCGATCCAGGCCGCCATCTGCACGCCGACCGCGGGGAGGACGAGGGCGAGCGAGCGGTGGTTCGGCAGGCGGCGGGAGAGATCGCCGATGATCGGGCCGAGGATCATGCCCGCGACCACGTAGATCGAGATGATCCCCGCCGCGTGGGCGGTGGTCAGGCCCTCGCCGGCCGTGAGGAACGGCATGCCCCACAGCAGCACGAACACCGTGCCGGCGAACGGTGTGGTGAAGTGCGACCAGAACGCGAGCCGTGTGCCGGGATGTGCCCAGGCCGCCCGGATGCCGACGCCCGTGTCGATCGCCGACGTCACGACACGCACGACTCCGGTGTCCGTGTTCACCGACACGTCCGGACCGCTCTCGGCGGGGTTGTTGCGCACGATGAGCCACACGAGGATCGTGAAGAGCAGGCCGAGACCGGCGATGCTGCCGAACGTGATCGACCAGGTGGTGGCGTGCAGCAGGGCGGCGACCGGCACCAGCGCGATCAGCTGCCCCGCCTGCCCGATGATCCCGGTGAACTGGACCATGACGGGGCCGCGCTGCGCGGGGAACCATGTGGCCACCAGTCGCAGCACGGCGGGGAACACGGCGGCGTCGCCGGCTCCGAGGAGGACACGCGCGACGATCGCGATGCCGATGCTGGGGGAGAGGGCCATGGTGAGCTGTCCGGCCGCCATGAGCAGCATCCCCGCCGTGATGATCGGACGGGATCCGTAGCGATCGAGGAGGACGCCGACCGGGATCTGCATCCCGCCGTACACCGCGAGCTGCACGACGGCGAACAGTGCGAGCGTCGAGGCGTCCGCCTGGAAGCGGTCGGCGGCCTCGACACCGACGGCACCCAGAGATGTGCGGTTCGTGATGGCGAGCACGTAGGCCGCGACGCCGACGGACCAGATCGCCCAGGCCCGCCACCCCGGCGTGGAGACGGGGGAGTGGGAGATCTGAGGCACCCTTCCACGCTACTCCTGCGTGGAGCGCGGGCACGCACAGCGGTTGGAGCGAACTTTTCGCGGAATCGTCGCCCTCACGCGGGTGCGGCAAACCGGACGATCTCCTCGGCCACGGCCTGTGGCATGGAGATGTACGGTGAGTGGCTCGCCGACAGTGTGCGCGAGTCGCTGGCGGCCCGATCCTACAGGAGCCGTATGCGTTCCCCGGTGGCCGGCGCCTCCACTTCGCCGACCCGCGCGGCAACGAGCTCGGCGTCTGGTCCTCCCACTAGGCGCTGCAGATCATAGCGCGGGGGCGGAGGAGTGCCAGACTGCGAGGATGAGTCACGTGCCCCGCATCCCGGAGATGGACACCTCGCGCCTCCGCCTGCGCAGGCAGGCGATCGAGGACGCGCCCGTGTTCCGCCACCTGTGGACCGAACGCGACGAACGAGTCCCCCCGCACCGGCGGCTCGACCCGGACGGTCGCCCCGACGTGGACGACATCCGAGCGCATATCCGCGATGCCGAGGAGTCGTCGCTGCTCACCGTGGAACGCATCGACACCGGGGATCCGATCGGGTACTGCGGTCTCGTCTACGGCGGCGAGGGGGTGGGCACCGAACCAGAGCTCGCGTTCGAGCTGCTGCGCGCCGAGCACAACCGGGGGCATGCCACCGAAGCTGCTCAAGCCGTCCTGACATGGGCAGACGGGGCGGGCTTCGACCGCGTCTGGGCCGGCGTCTGGGAATGGAACCTCCCGTCCCGGCGGGTGCTCGAGAAGCTCGGCTTCGTCGAGTCCGGACGGGAACGCCCGTCCTCCGCCCACGGTCGAAACATCCTGACCGTCAGGACGCGAACTGCCGTTCCCCGCATCGTCAGCGGCGAGATCACCCTGCGCCCGTTCGAACCAGACGATCTCGATGCGGTGATCGAGGCCTCCACGGACCCTTCGATCACGTCGGTCACGAGCGTGCCCGTCGCCCCGGGTAGGGCGGAGGCCGCCGCATGGGTCACACGTCAGCACCAGCGTCTGCTGTCGGCCGAGGGGTATTCCTACGCGATCGAGCGCCAGGGGGAGTGCGTGGGCCAGATCGGTCTGTGGCTCCGTGACATCGAGCAGGGGCGGGGAACGGTCGGGTACTGGATACGGCCAGGTCGTCGGGGGCGCGGAACTGCATCCATGGCTCTTCGCGTCCTGTCGGAGTGGGCGTGGACGATCGAGGATATACAGAGGCTGCAGGCTCACGTCGAGCCGGGGAACGAAGCGTCGTGTCGGACTATCGAGCACGCGGGCTTCGTCCGCGAAGGGCTGCTCCGCTCCTGGCAGACCATCGCCGGAAGCCGTCGCGACATGTTCGTCTATGCTCTGGTCCGGCCGGACGCTCCGGGCACCCTTTCCGTATGACGCGGATGCCGTCATTCAGGTGATGGTGGCCGGCGCGACGCGCAGACGTTGCTCGCGGATGCCCAGGACGAGGGCGACGATGCCGAGGAAGACGGTGCCGATTGCGGGCCCGTCCAGGACGAGATGACCGGCGATCCTCGATATCGCTGTGCCGAAGGGCGCCGACGAGGAAACGGTGATCCCGACGACGAACGCGAGGGGCGTCCAGAAGACGACCCACAGCGGGGCCCAGCGCCAGGGCGAGGGGAGGACCCCCGCGCGTCCGATTCCGACAGCGGCGATGATCGCCAACGCGGCCAAACTCCCGTAGTACAGCGCGGCAGCAAGCACCCAGGCGTCTTCGCGCGCGTTGGGGTCGCCGGGCGACTCCGGGACGAGGCCGAACCAGAGGGACTGGGCGAACGGCGTGACAGCCAGCGCGAGGGTCGCGACGGTGCTCACGGGCCGCCGAGCAGTGACGCTACCCGCACGACCGACACCGATCACGAACAGAACGGCCGCCGATGCGAACACGGCATCCTTCGCGATCGCAAAGCCGGCGAGCTCCCCGCGGGCTGTGAACCAGATGACGACCGAGAGGAGGAGCAGGATTCCGCCGGTGACCCATGTGAGCCGACGCGCTCGACTATCAGCAGTTGCGTTCACGGCCCCATCGCTCACGCAATCACCCTAGTCGTCGTTGGATCTTCGAGCAGCCCGCAGTGAGCACCCCGTCGGGAAGCCGCACCTCGTAGGATCGCGATATGACCTCCCCTCGCCGTGTCCCTGCAGACCTGCGGAAACGCGGGGGCTTTCGAGGAGCGGATGAATCGACCGCCTCGCTCATCCTCGGCCAGTTCTTCGTCGGTGGCTTTTTCCTGTTCATCGTGGCTTTCTTCCTCGCACTCGGTGCTGCGGATGAGTACGACGGGGTGACGTCCTTCATCGGGGCGAGCATCATGGCCGTCGTGCTGTCCGTCGTGTCGATGATCACCGCCCTGGTGGTCGGCCTGCCCCTTCGCCTCGTCTCGGCGCTGCGCGCGCGGTGGCTCGCCCATGGCGAGATCACCGTCCTCGGGGTCGTCGTCGGACTCGGCGCCTGCATCGTGTCGGTCGTGCTGGCGGGCGGAAGCGGGGGAGCGGCGTCCCCATGGTGGGCGTTCGTCATCTCGTGGGCGGTCCTCGCCTTCTCGGTCGCGCATTTCGTCTGGCCAGGGCGACGCCGGCCGCGAGAGTCCCGAGCACCCCGAGACGACGACCAGGCCGCGTGAGCACACGCGGGGAGGGTCAGCATCCGGAGGACCCGGGAGCACGGGACACCGATGAGCACGTCCCGACGCACACGCGGCGGGGATTCCTCATCGCTGCCGGAACCGGCGTCGCGGTGACCGGCGTCGGCATCTGGCTCTCCGCGAACTCCGGGGGAGAGGCAGACGACACCGGACGCCGCCCGGACAATCCCCGAGGGTTGCCCGAGTATGAGCCGGTCTACGACCGCGCGGTCACGGGTCTCGAGGTACCGCTCGGTTTCGAGGACTGTGCCGATCCCACGGTCC
This sequence comes from Microbacterium meiriae, assembly GCF_025143875.1. Taxonomy (NCBI): domain Bacteria; kingdom Bacillati; phylum Actinomycetota; class Actinomycetes; order Micrococcales; family Microbacteriaceae; genus Microbacterium; species Microbacterium meiriae. Next base: position 36,072 of record NZ_JAMBDU010000030.1, read on the forward strand.
GCGCCGACCGCAGCATCGCGGGGAGTGATCGCCGAACCGTGAGCCCTGTCATCGACCGCTTCATCATCCACCACACCGGCACGACTTCCGACCAGTTGGAGTTCTTCTCCCGCTGCAACCGGAGATCATCGGCTCCCACCTTCTATCTGCGACACGACGGATCGGTCATCGAGACCATCCGCCCGGGAGCGAAGCCGTCGTCCACCGGCGCGGACTGGAACTGGCGGTCCGTGGCGGTGGAGACGCTGGATTTCACCGGAGCCCCGGAGTACACGGTGACCACCGCGCAGGTGGAGGAGATCGCGCAGATGATCGCGTGGCTCGCAGGCTTCGACGGCCGGACCCTGGACGGCGTTCCGGTGCGCTTCCCGATCGACCGAGAGCACGTCATCACCCACCAGGAGACATGGTCGGGAACGGAGTGTCCCGGTCCGTTCCTCCAATCGCGAGTGGATGACATCGTGGCGCGGGCGGAGGAGATCCGGAGGGAGTCACGGTGACGGCACGGGAGCGGGCTAGTTGTAGTTGAAGCACCGACTCGAGTCCGGCGTCGACTCCGGTTCACCCTTGTAGAGGATGAACCAGTTTGCCGCCGTCGCCTCGTCGACGTGCACATCCAGGAGCATGCAGGTATAGAGGACGCTGTCATCGCTTCGGAAACCGGCGTAGATCCAGGTCGTCCCGCACGGTGAATCCGGATCCGTGGCCAGCGTGATCTCATTCAGAGCGCCGCCTGAACCCTCTTCCCAGGTGCCGGAGAAGTCAACGGCATCTGCCCCGCGCAGCTCCACCGCGGTGCGCGGCGGATTCCCACCGCACCCCACATCCCGTGGCCACGCAGTCGCCTGGAAGGTACCGTCCTCAGCGAGCTCGAGCGTCGTCGGCAGGTCGCTTCCCGCCCGCCATGTCCCGTACGCATCGGCCTCCGTCAGGCTGTAGTCCGACGTCCCGCACGCCGCCAACGAGAGCATGAATGCGGTCAAGAACGCGAGCGCACCGACGCGGCCGCGATTCCGAGGGGATGGACGGGTGGGCACAGGCCCATCATGCAGCATCCACCCGTGTCACCGCGGCCGGCGACCCAGGAGAGTGTCACTTTCCTCTACTGGGGATGAGCATTACCCGGATGAGTAGTATTCCTCGTCCATAGCGTCGTGCTCGAGCTTTCGATAGTGGAAGCCAGTCGGAGATAGCCACCCCGCCACGGTGAGGGGCGTGGCTTCAGCCGTGGCAGGGCGCGGCGGGCTGAGGCAGTGACACCAAGATGGGCTGAACAGAATGTCGGCGACGGCCTGGTGCATGCCGGACTGCGCGATCTCCTCGTCGGTGTCGTGCGCAACGCCAGGGCTGCCGTCACTGAACGGCTGATCGTTCGACGCGCTGAGTCTCCGGACACACCGGGGCGAGTCAGATAGCCTGAACAAATCAGCGTTGGCGAATGTGCTGCGACAACGACGAAGCGGAAGAAACCGACACCATGGAACCACGCGCATCTCAATCGGACACTCGCCCACGGGCATTCAGCGCGCTTGTCGCGGGCCTCGTCGCAGCGTGTATGAGCCTTGCAGGCTGCTCTGTTCCAGCTAATCCCCTATGCAAAACATGGAAAATCTACGACACGCCACAGGAAGCAGCAAAGGACGCGGACGCGGTGGTCATTGGAACTTTAGTGAACCAGTCTGGAACGGAGGATTGGAACGGCGTAGAGATCAACGTTTGGCAGATGGACATCGAAAGTTGGATCAAGGGGTCTGGTCCGACGCAAATAGAAGTGGCGTCGCCTCCAGACACGTGTGGTCCATTGCCGACACCCTACTCATCGAGTGATCCACTTCTCCAGGCAGGAGACGAAGGCAGAGTCGCAGTCTTCCTGAGCAAGAGCGACGACGGATGGGTCGTGTTGAGCCCATTCCAGGGGACCATCTCCGTTCCAGCCGATGACGCACTTCCGTCGGAATGGCCGCCTCACGATAGCCCGAGCAGATGGAGCTCTTGACCATAAGCCTTGATCCACCGATGCGCTGAGAAAGTGCTTGCGGGACTGCCTGGTTGTGGCTGGTCCCTTTAGCTTCGCAGGTCCGGCTTGCCCTAGCCGTCGTAGCGGCCGCTCACGTAGCTCCGGTACCGGACTCCCCGGTGCTGCTCGTGTTGCCCGAGAGCCGTGTAGCTGTATCCGAGGGCGTCCGCCACCATGGGCGCTGGCATCGCGGCTACTAGCTCGTCGAGCGTGGTGTTCTTCGTCGCGAGGACGTCAACGCCTAGTGAGTTGAGCGCCGCCTTGAGCCGCTCGCGCGTGATGTGCCGCCCTGCGCGCGCTCCTGGAAAGAGGTAGGGGTTGGTGTCGACCGAGCCAGTCCGTGTTCGAGCTCTGGAGGCCAGATGCTGGCGGAGGATGCCGTCAAACGGCTCTGGGACGTGGACCGGGTCTTCCGCGAACCTGATCCTCATGCCCTCGACGGCGTCATCGTCGACCGCGTCCAGCCGCATCGTGGCGATGCGCGTCAGCGGTTGGCCGAAGACCAGCAATAGCATGGCGGCAGAACGCGCCGCGGGTGAGAGCGACTCCTCCGTCAGGTAGTAGCGAATCCACTCGAGTCGCTCGCCGTCGGTAATGCGCCTAGTCTGCGCACGAGCGTGGCGCGTGGGGGCGTGGAGTGGGGGAGCGAGTTTGCTTTCCTTCGCGAACTGCAAGAACCCACGGACTGTGTATCGACTCGAGTTTCCCGTCGTGAGCCAGATGTCGACGAGGGATTGGGTGCAGGCCTCGAGTGAGATCTCCTGCTCCTGGAGCCAGTTCAGGAAGTTCGCTGCTGCCGTGATTTGTTGCTTCGCGTTGTGTGCAGCGGAATGAACGTCGCCGTCGTTGCTCTGAATCCGTCTGATGCGGTGTAGGTGATACCAGACCGCGTATCGTTCGAGCGCGCGCTTGTGCTCGCCTTCGAACGACTCAACTTTATTGCGGATCCATGCTTCGAAACGTGTGAACGCCTCGTCGCGAGGGGCAAGGACGCCCACCTCAACGAGCAACGCTCTGATGTGGGCGACGGCGCCACCTTGCGGGAGGGCGTCAAGAATGGCGTGGTCCGGCGGACTCTGAGCTTCCGCGAGAGCCCCGAGCACCGACCTGACCTTGGCGGAGCGAATCCAGGTGAGGACGCTAGTGGGGCGGTCCGCTCGGAGCAAGTGGTCCCTGAGCTGCAGGAGATCACTGCGATGACTCTCGGTGGGGTGCCCGAGCGCCTCGTTGAGGTCATCGGATAGAGCGCAACGCTCGCAGAGTCCGGCGCGAAAGATCGCCCGCTCCTGGGAGCATCGTTTGCAGCGAAAGTCGCGGTTGATGCCGGCGCAATCTGCGCAGATCGGCTCATCCTTCGCGTCGATTCCCGGCAGCAACCGTTCGACATGGCAGCCGCCACAGGTTCCATGGGTATGGACGGCCCGGTCGTAGCATCGCCCGCAGATGAGGCCTTCAGGGAACCGATACTTAGTTGTAGATGCTGGAGCGAGGTCTCCGCAGCGCGCGCATCGGACCTCACCTTCGCCTCGCGGCCGGCCCTTAGGGCGGGGTCGTTAGCTATTCGGACTCATCGCGCAGAATTCGAGCTCGGCGGGGCCGCGCCTGGCTGGCGGGCCCCTTGAAGTCCACGACCTGGTTGACGACCTTCTTTGTGCTGGTGGCGTCCTGCGCAGACACGGTGATGAGATCCGCGGGCGTGCAATGGAAGATGTCGCAGAGCGCCGCGAGGAGGGGCAGCGAGAGGCGCTCTGGCCGTTGTGTGACCAACCGCCAGATCTGCGCAGATGACATTGTGAGGCCGTGGTTGTTGAGATGCGGAGCCAGGTCGGTCGAGTTGTGCATCCCGTTGCGCGCCATGAGTTCGGCGAGGTTCCAGGCGTAGTCGGCGGTGCGTCGCATGTCAGTCCTTCAATCCGTACTTGAGCGCATCGGCCATCGTACTGTCGAGCGTTTGTCTGAGTGTCTTGACACGAAAGTCGCTGGAGACCCCGGTGTAGAGCGCGGTGGTCGAGGCGTACTCGTGTCCAACCTGTTGTTGGACGAAGAGCGAATCGAACCCGCCCTCGATCAGGTGAGTGATGTAGGAGTGACGCAACGAGTGAAAGGTGAGGTCCTTGCCGAAGCCGAGCTCGTCGCGATAAAGGCGGAAGCGAGTGTTCAGCGCTGACTCGGAGACGAGCGTTCCTCGCTCCGTGGGAAACAGTGATGTGCCGCCGCCGAAGCGGGGGAGACCGCGCTCGAGCCACTCTTCGAGGATCTCCGAGCCCCACGGGAACACCGCCAAGACGTTTCGCTGCTTGTAGTCGGATCCCTTCATCGCCTTACCAAACCGGACGTTGAGGTGACCGTACTTTCCGAACTCAGGTGCGTGGGCGTTTCGGCTGAGGTCGAAGGTCTCGAGGTGTCGAATCTCGTTTCGTCGAAGGCCAAAGCAGTAGGTGAGTTTGAACAGCGTGCTATCGCGGAACGCCGCGGCCCACCCCTTCCTGTTCAGACGGGAGATGCTGTCGGCTTCATCGTCAGCGCGGTCAAAGAATGCCTGCAGCTCTCTGTGGCGGAACGGACGTCGGCGGCCACCATGCTCGGCCTCCTGGATGTGTCGCACCATATTCCACTGATGAAGCACCGGGACGGGGTGGGTGCCGAACATGTCGTTGCACCTGTTGACCCAGTCATACGCGGGGGAGCAAATGAAGTCGGTGAACATGCTGAGCGCGTCCTGGTACTTGCGGATCGTTGGCCGCTTGTTCCTGTGGATCGCAACCTGGTCCCCGAAGAACTCGTCTACGTGCTCGACGGTCCAGAGCCACGGGTACTGGTTCGTGGTCTCCATGAACCTGCGCACGAGCGCTTCACGGCCCTCAATCGTTCCGATGGAGAGGCCACGCGCGAGCTGCTGCCGACGAAAGCCGGACAGCATCTCGTTGAAGGTCTGCTCCTCGGGGTGAAGCACGGCAACGCCTGCGCCCCATTTGGCGTGGCTCGTCAGCTCGATGACCATGGAGACTCCCTTTCATTAGATGCAACTATCATTCACCAAACGAAAGATCGTTGCAACGACACGGGAGTCGAGGCATTCGAGCACCGCAACGCATCCAGCGGGCGGAGGTCGGCGTTGCGCTGTCAAAGTTGCATGAAGTGGCGGAAATCTAGGGGAGCACGGCCCCTCAGCGAAGTTTCGCGGTAGCCTCAGTCGTGGCGCCGGTGGGGCTGGAGTGGAATTTCATCCACTGCAATAATGACTGCTTAAGCTGACATAATGTGCATTATCGGATAATCCATATCCGGGATCTGGCAGGACGAGACAGGGTGGGAAAGCCGCCACCGCGGCCCTCGATCATGCGTTGACGTACGCCGCGAGATGCTCACCCGTCAACGTCGACCCGTCAGCGACGGGCTCGGACGGCGTTCCCAGGACACGCGGGCCTCGGACACCGGAAGGTCGAGCACCTCGGTGATGTCCTTGCCGCCGAGCTTGGGCTCAGCCGCTCAGCTCGAATCCGCTTCTGTGGTCGAGAGGTCACGACCAGACGCTTCTCGGAACGCGCGAGCGATAACCCACGCAGCACGAGCTGCGCGGCCGACGCCACCGTATGTCATACGAGAGGCGCCGCAGTGAACGGCGCTCGATCCGCGAACTGGAACGCGCGTCCGAAGAGCGTGGAGCCACTCGTGGGAGAGCCGGGATCTCGGGGCACCACGCCTGTAGCGGCCCAGAGCATTTCGCGCAGCCACTGCGCGCCTCCATAGACTCGAAAGTTACCGACGCGTTCAGCCGTGTGGTCAGCGCGCTCCAGCACGACGTGGATGCGTGACAACTCCTCGATCTCGTGGGAGTACACGGTCCACTCTTCGTTGGCTTCTCCGTACTCGAGCGGGTCGAACTCTGAGGATGAGTCCGAGGCGAAGTTCTCGAGTTCTTCGGGGCTCGCACGCTGACGCAGCAGCTGCGGTGCGCGCAGCGTGAAGGCGACGATCGCGAGTTCGGGATCCACGAACTCATCGATCAGATCCTCGCCGTACCGATCAAGATCTAGTGGCGTAGCGCCTAGTGAGACGAGGAAGGAGGCTACGTCGTCCACCAGAGGCATGGCGGGCACGTTGTAGTGTTCGCGCGCTGACTCCAGAAGCTGGTCGTAGGTCGTCATGTGTTCTCCAGCAGTGCTTGGGTCGGCGCCTGAGTTCTTTCGAGAGAGGATGGAGATTCCGCCACCGCGGCCCTCGATCATGCGTTGACGTACGCCGCGAGATGCTCACCCGTCAGCGTTGACCCGTCAGCGACGAGCTCGGCAGGCGTTCCCTGGAACACGATGCGACCACCGTCGTGGCCGGCTCCCGGTCCGACGTCGATGATCCAATCGGCGTGCGCCATGACCGCCTGATGATGCTCGATCACGACCACCGTCTTGCCCGCGTCGACAAGACGATCCAACAGACCGAGGATCGTGTCCACGTCGGCGAGATGCAGGCCGGTCGTCGGCTCGTCCAACACGTAGACGTCGCCCTTCTCGCCCATCTGGATCGCGAGCTTGATGCGCTGGCGCTCACCGCCCGACAGGGTCGACAACGGCTGTCCGAGCGACAGGTAGCCGAGCCCCACGTCTTCCAGGCGTCCGAGGATGGCGGCCGCGGCCGGGAGCTTCGCCTCACCCTCGCTGAAGAATACGCGGGCCTCGGACACCGGAAGGTCGAGCACCTCGGTGATGTCCTTGCCGCCGAGCTTGTACTCCAGCACCGCCGCCTGGAAGCGCTTACCGCCGCAGTCCTCACATGGGGTCTCGATCGTGTCCATGAACCCGAGCTCGGTGATGATGACACCGGCGCCCTTGCACGTGGGACACGCGCCCTCGGAGTTCGCGCTGAACAGGGCGGGCTTCACGCCATTCGCCTTCGCGAAGGCCTTGCGGATGGGTTCGAGCAGCCCCGTGTAGGTCGCGGGATTGCTGCGACGCGAGCCCTTGATGGCGGACTGGTCGATCGCCACCACGCCCTCGCGTCCGGTCACCGAACCGTGGATGAGCGAGCTCTTTCCGGAGCCCGCGACGCCGGTGACCACGGTCAGGACACCGGTCGGGATGTCGACGTCCACGTTCTGGAGGTTGTTCGTGGAGGCGCCACGGACTTCGATCGCGCCGGTGCGATCGCGCACGGTGCCCTTGAGCTGTGCACGGTCGTCGAGGTGCTGCCCCGTCAGTGTTCCACTGGCCGTGAGACCTTCGACGCTCCCCTGATAGCAGATCTCTCCCCCGGCGCTTCCGGCACTCGGCCCCAGATCCACGACATGATCGCCGATCGCGATGGTCTCCGGCTTGTGCTCGACGACGAGCACCGTGTTCCCCTTGTCGCGAAGGCGCAGCAGCAGCCCGTTCATGCGCTGGATGTCATGCGCGTGCAGCCCGATGGTCGGCTCGTCGAACACGTAGGTGACATCGGTCAGCGAGGAGCCGAGGTGCCGCAGCATCTTGATCCGCTGCGCCTCTCCCCCGGACAGCGTTCCCGATGGCCGGTCCAGGCTCAGATACCCCAGGCCGAGGGTCACGAAGGCGTCGAGGTTGGCACTCAGCGCCTGGAGCAGCGGCCCGGCACCCGGGAGGTCGAGCCCCCGGACCCACGCGGCGAGATCCGTCACCTGCATGCGGCAGGCGTCGGCGATGCTCACGCCGTCGATCTTCGACGATCGCGCACCGTCGGTGAGGCGCGTGCCGTCGCACTCCGGGCACACCGCGAAGGTGGCCACCCGCTCGACGAAGGCGCGGATGTGCGGCTGCAGCGCGTCGAGGTCTTTGGAGAGCATGGACTTCGTGATCTTCGGGATCAGGCCCTCGTAGGTCATGTTGATACCGGAGATCTTGACCTTCGTCACCTCGCCGTAGAGGAACAGGTGGCGCTGCTTGTCGGTGAACGAGGCGATGGGCTTGTCCGGCGGGTAGAACCCGGACTGCGAGAACCCCTTCACCATCCAGCCGTCGGCGGTGTATCCGGGCACCATGATCGCGCCCTCGTCGAGGGACTTCGACTCATCGACGATCTGCGAGAGGTCGAGATCGGACACCACTCCCCTGCCCTCACATCGCGGGCACATGCCGCCGAGGTAGATCGCGTCCTTCACGATCTTCTTCTCCCCGCCCGGCCCGGTCATCACTCCGCTGGCCTTCTGCGTCGGGATGTTGAACGAGAACGCCGTCGGCCCGCCGATGTAGGGCTGTCCGAGCTTGCTGAACAGGATGCGGAGCATCGCATTGGCATCCGTCACCGTGCCGACGGTGGACCGCGGATTCGCGCCGAGGCGCTCCTGGTCCACGATGATCGCCGTGGTGAGGCCTTCCAGCACGTCGACGTCGGGTCGAGGGACGGACGGCATGAAGCCCTGCACGAAGGCGCTGTACGTCTCGTCGATCATCCGGCGCGATTCGGCGGCGATCGTGTCGAAGACGAGAGAGCTCTTCCCGGAACCCGAGACCCCGGTGAACACCGTGAGGCGTCGTTTCGGGATGTCGACGCTCACGTCCTTGAGATTGTTCTCGCGCGCGCCCTGCACACGGATGAGATCGTGGGTGTCCGCGGGGTGCTCGGCAGCGGTCATGCGGCGTCCTTCGTGGTGGTGGGGCCGTCAGGCGGCCTGGTTGATGCGGAGCAGGTTGCCCGCGGGGTCGCGGAACGCGCAGTCGCGCACACCGTAGGGCTGATCCATGGGTTCCTGGACCACGTCCGCCCCCTCCGCGACCAGACGGTCGAACAGGGCGTCCAGGTCGTCGCTCGCGAGTGTCAGAGCGCCATAGCTGCCCTTCGCGATGAGCTCCAGTATCGTCTGCCGTTCGGCGTCGGTGATGCCGGGGTCGGTGGCCGGCGGGTGGAGCACGATCGAGGTCTCCGGCTGGCCTGCGGGGCCGACCGTGAGCCAGCGCAGGCCGTCATAGCCGACGTCGTTGCGCACCTCGAAGCCGAGGGCGTCGCGGTAGAAGCCGAGCGCCGCTTCGGCGTCGGTGTGCGGGAGGAAGGCGTAGTGGATGCTGATGTTCATGATGCTCACGTTAGGTGCGCCTCGGGGCGCGGCGCTTCTCGATTCCTGATCGGTCGGGTGACCTGCTTCGCCTGGAACGACGGGATGCCCTCGACGTTCGCGGCGCGTTCACGGTACACGCTGGGTGGGACACCGACCAGCTCCGAGAACCGGGTGCTGAACGTTCCCAGCGAGGAGCAGCCCACGGCGAAGCACACCTCGGTGACGCTGAGGTCGCCGCGACGCAGCAGCGCCATGGCGCGTTCGATGCGGCGGGTCATGAGATAGGAGTACGGGGATTCGCCGTAGGTCTCGCGGAACCGCCGACTGAGGTGGCCGGCGGACATGTGCACGCCCCGCGCCAGGGCCTCGACGTCCAGGGGCTTCGCGTACTCCCGATCGATGCGGTCGCGTACCTTCCGCATCACGACCAGCTCCCGCAGTCGAGCGTCATCCACCGGTGTCACGTGATGATCCTGCCATGACGCCGGAAGACGGGGAATGACCATCCGCGACGCGCGGAGCCGCTCCTCCCCCGCTGTCGGACTTCCGGCGCTACCCTGGGGGCATCCTCACAGGATTCTCTCAGAAGGGGTTCCCCGTCATGTCTGAAGCAGTCGCAGAAACGAAGTCTTTCTTCAAGTCCATCCGCGTGGCTCTCGCGGTTTCCGGCGTGCTCGCGCTGCTCGCGGGTATCGCGTTGCTCGTCTGGCCGGTGAAGTCCGCCGTCATCGTGACGGCGATCTTCGCGTCGTACCTGATCGTCGCGGGAGTCGTCTACATCGGCCTCGGCATCTTCTCCCGCGCCAAGGGCGGCTGGTCTCGCGTCGGCCACATCGTCCTCGGCTTGCTCTACATCGTCGCCGGCGTCATCGCGTTCTTCAACCTGAACGTCGCCGCCGCCACCCTCGCGCTGGTCGTCGTGATCTTCATCGGCGTGAGCTGGATCGTCGACGGCGTCGTGGCGCTCTCGCTGCTCGGCAGCGATGGGTCGCGAGTGTGGACCGTGATCTACGCCATCCTCAGCATCATCGCCGGAATCATCGTCCTCTTCTCGCCGGTCATCGCCGGATTCGCGCTGTGGCTGCTCCTGGGCATCTCGCTCGTCGTGCTCGGTATCGTGCAGATCATCCGCGCGATCACGCTGGGCAAGGATGAGAAGGCGTTCACCACGGGCGCTGCCGCCGTCTGATCTTGGATACGCACGACGCCCCCGGGCCTCCGGGGGGGGGGCGGGGGGGGGGGGGGGGGGGG
>NZ_JAMBDU010000031.1:0-42729 GCF_025143875.1 Microbacterium meiriae
AGATGTGTTTAAGAGACTGCCGGGAGAGGTCCGCGACGCCCGGGGGGAGCCCACTGCTCGGCGCAGCAGGTCCGCGAGTGCCTTCAGGATGCCGTTGCTGGTCGTGCCCACACGGTCACCCTAACCGTCGTCACGCGTTCGCGAGAGCGTAGCCCTCCTCGCCGTGCACGACCTGGTCGACACCGGCGATCTCGTCCTCGTTCGTGATGCGGAACCCGATCGTCTTCTGGATCACGAAGCCGATGACCCACGCGACCACGAAGGAGTAGATCAGCACGCCCGCGGCGGCGATCACCTGCACGGCGAGCTGACGGGCGTCGCCACCGACGAAGAGGCCGGTGCCGGTGGCGAAGAAGCCGAGGTACACGGTGCCGATGAGGCCGCCGACGAGGTGGATGCCGACCACGTCGAGCGAGTCGTCGAAGCCGAGGCGGAACTTCAGCTCCACCGCGAGGGCGCAGACGATGCCGGCCACCGCGCCGAGCAGGAGGGACCATCCGGGGGTGAGGTTGGCGCATGCCGGGGTGATCGCCACGAGACCCGCCACCGCGCCGGAGGCGGCGCCGACGGACGTGGGCTTGCCGTCCTTGATGCGCTCGATGAGGATCCAGCCGAGGATCGCGGCCGCGGTCGCACCGAGCGTGTTCAGGCCGATGAGGCCGACGCCGCCCATGTCCTCGGCGAGCCACTCCGCACCGGCGTTGAAGCCGAACCAGCCGAACCACAGCAGTGCGGCGCCGAGCAGCGTCAGCGGCACGTTGTGCGGCTTGAGGATGCCCTTCTGGAAGCCGATGCGCTTGCCGAGCACGAGGGCGAGGGCCAGCGCCGCGGCACCCGCGTTGATGTGCACCGCCGTGCCGCCCGCATAGTCGATCACGCCGATGCCGCTGTCCTCGCCGAACAGGGTCGTGCCGAGGTTCATGATCCAACCGCCGCCCCAGACCCAGGCCGCGACCGGGAAGTAGCCGACCGTGGCGAAGACGCCGGCGAAGATCAGCCAGCTGCCGAACTTCGCCCGATCGGCGATCGCCCCGGAGATCAGGGCGACGGTGATGATCGCGAAGGTGGCGCCGTACGCGACGCTGAGCAGGGCGACGTTCGAGCCCTCACCCGAGGCGAGGCTGGACAGCCCGATGTCCGCGAACGGGTTGCCCGCGAAGGCCGTGGGGCTGTCGACGGCGCTCATGGAGAAGCCGAAGAGAATCCACAGCACGGCGACGAGTCCGATCGAGCCGAAGCTCATCATCATCATGCTGACGACGCTCTTCGCCTTGACGAGACCGCCGTAGAAGAAGGCGACGCCGGGCGTCATGAGCAGCACCAGTGCCGTCGCGGTGATCGCCCACGAGATGTTGCCGGGAGCATCCATAGGAAAACCTCACATCCGAAGTAATTGAGAGCTTCAGTGTGACCATGGGCGATTTCGCCCATGCGTGAGGTTTGTTTCTCCGCTGTTACAGCACGGCTCCGGGTGTGAACATCGCGTTACGCAGGCCTGCAGGCTTACGCAGAATGCGTGAGCGCGTTCAGCCGGGAGATGGCGCGCAGGTACTTCTTGCGGTAGCCACCGGCGAGCATCTCGTCGGAGAACACGGCGTCGAGCCCGACACCCGTCGCGAGGATCGGGATCTGCGCGTCGTAGACCCGGTCGACGAAGGCCACGAACCGCAACGCCTCCGACTGGTCGGTGAGCTGACGCACGCCGCGCAGCCCCACGCGGTGCAGCCCGTCGATGAGCCTGATGTAGCGCGAGGGGTGCACCTGGGCGAGATGCCGGATGAGGTCGTCGAACGCATCGTCCGACACAGCGCCGTCCGCCGCGGCCGCCTCGACCGCGGCCTCGTACGCCGCGTCCTCCAGCGCCACGGCGTGACCGTCGATCGCCCGCTGCCGGAAGTCGACGCCGTCGATGCGCAGCGTCTGGAAGCTGTCCGACATCGCGTGGATCTCGCGGAGGAAGTCCTGCGCGGCGAAGCGCCCCTCGCCGAGCGCGTTCGGCGGCGTGTTCGAGGTGGCCGCGAGCCGGGTGCCGGTGGGCACGAGTTCACCCAGAAGGCGCGTCATGACCATCGTGTCGCCCGGATCGTCGAGCTCGAACTCGTCGATGCAGAGCAGATCGGCGCCCTTGAGGAGGTCCACGGTGTTCTTGTAGCCGAGTGCCCCCACCAGAGCGGTGTACTCGATGAACGAGCCGAAGTACTTCCGCCGGGCGGGCATCGCGTGGTAGATCGACGCGAGCAGGTGCGTCTTGCCCACGCCGAAGCCGCCGTCGAGGTAGACCCCGGGCTTCAGTTCCGGCTCCTTCTTCGCCCGACTGAACAGACCGCCCCGCTTGACGGGAGCACCACGTCCGGCGAAACGCAGCAGCGTCTGCTTCGCCTCCTCCTGCGACGGGTAGGCGGGATCCGCCCGGTAGCTGTCGAACGTGGCGTCGTCGAACTGCGGCGGCGGCACCAGGCTCGCGAGCATCTCGGGTCCGCTGACCGTCGGCGTGCGCTCGGTGAGGTGGACGGTTCCGGTGCGGGTGGTCGGGTCGGTCATCACGGTCCTGAATCAGGCAAGGGCCTGTGTCGAAGTCTTACGGATCGGGTCCCGGGGGCGCGCGGAGGATCTATCGTCGAAGGGACGGATCCACACTACGCCGTCCGCACCGCCCGCTCGCCCGCTCACCGCTACGGAGACCCCATGGCCATCGAGTTCGACTCCTCCTCCCCCAAGTTCGCCGAGTACGCCGAGCCCGGCCGCCTGGTGACGACCGAGTGGCTCGCCGCCCACCTGGGAGAGCCCGGCCTCGTGGTCGTCGAGTCGGACGAGGACGTGCTCCTCTACGAGACGGGCCACATTCCCGGAGCGGTGAAGGTGGACTGGCACACGGAGCTCAACGACCCGGTCGTGCGGGACTACGTCGACGGCGAGGGCTTCGCCGAGCTGCTGAGCCGCAAGGGCATCGCCCGCGACGACACGGTCGTGATCTACGGCGACAAGAACAACTGGTGGGCGGCGTACGCGCTGTGGGTCTTCTCCCTCTTCGGTCACGAGGACGTCCGTCTCCTCGACGGCGGCCGTGATCGCTGGATCGCGGAGGGCCGCGAGCTGACCCGCGAGGCGACGAACCGTCCCGCCACGGAGTACCCGGTGGTGGAGCGGGACGACACGGCCATCCGCGCGTACAAGGAAGACGTGCTCGCGCACCTCGGCAACCCGCTCATCGACGTCCGTTCCCCGGAGGAGTACAGCGGCGAGCGGACCACCGCTCCCGCCTACCCGGAGGAGGGGACTCTGCGAGCCGGCCACATCCCCACCGCGCAGAGCGTGCCGTGGGCGAAGGCGGTTGCCGAGGACGGCGGCTTCAAGAGCCGCGCCGAGCTCGACGCCATCTACCGGGACGGCGCCGGGCTGCAGGACGGTGACGACGTCGTGGCCTACTGCCGCATCGGGGAGCGCTCGAGCCACACGTGGTTCGTGCTGAAGCACCTCCTCGGCTTCGAGAACGTCCGCAACTACGACGGCTCGTGGACGGAGTGGGGCAGCGCGGTGCGCGTCCCGATCGTCACGGGCACGGCGCCCGGCACCGTCTGAGGTGGGAGAATGGCGGGGATGAACGCCTCCGCCCTGCCCGAGACCCTCGCCGAGATCCGCGACGGATTCCTGGAAACCCCGGAATCGGATCGCCTGCTGCTGCTCCTGGAGTACGCCGACGAGCTTCCCGCCGTTTCCGATGAGGTCGCGGCGCATCCGGAGATGGGCGAGCGCGTCGCGGAATGCCAGTCGCCGGTCTACATCTACGTCGAGGTCCACGACGACGTCGTGACCATGCACGCCACGGCCCCTGAGGAGGCACCGACGACCCGGGGCTTCGCGAGCATCCTCGTCCAGGGCCTCACCGGGCTGACGGCGGACGAGGTGCTGGCGATCCCCGAGGACTACCCGCAGTCGATCGGGCTCACCAAGGCCGTGTCACCGCTGCGGATCGGCGGCATGACCGGCATGCTGATGCGGGCCAAGAACCAGGTCAGGCAGAAGCGCTGAGCCCCTGTGCCGCGAGCCATTCCGAGATGGCCGTGGTCCAGCCCTTCTCGTCGTAGTTCCAGAGCTTGGTGTGCCGGGCGACGGTGAAGCGCGGCATGGTGACCAGGTCCGGCCGCGCCTCCTGCAGTGCGTGCGAGGCGTCCGCCGGGACGAAGCCGTCGTCGTCGCTGTGCAGGATGAGAATCGGCGCCCGTAGCTCATCAGCCCGAGCGACCATGTCCAGACGGTCGAACAGGATGGGCTCGTCCGCACCGCTGAGCTTCGCCGTGAGCGGCAACTGCAGCGCTCCCATCGCCAGCGCGGGCAGCGGTGCGCGCACCCGGGCGACCTGAGCCTGGAAACGGAGGACCGTGCGCCAGTCGACGACCGGCGACTCCAGGATGATGCCAGCGATGCGATCCCGATGGCCGGAGTTGACCGCAGCCTGCAAGGATACCGCCCCGCCCATGGACCAGCCCATCAGCACGATCCGCTCGGCGCCGTGACGCAGCGCATAGGCGATCCCGGCGTCGACATCGCGCCACTCGGATGCGCCGAGCGCATAGGCGCCCGCCTTGGTCCGCGGCGCCTCGCCGTCGTTGCGGTACGACACGACGAGCGTGGGCAGCCCCGCCGCGTGCATCACCGGCACGGCACGGAGGCACTCGGCGCGGGTCGTGCCGCGACCGTGCACCTGGATGACCCAGGTCGAGGAGTCCCCCGGGAAGAACCACGCGGGGCACGGCCCGGCCGGCGAGCCGATGAGCACGTTCTCCCATCGCAGGTGCAGCTCACTCGGCGACATGTAGTAGCTGCCGCTGAAGGACGCGCCGCGGTCCACCCTGGCACCGGGTTCGATCTTCGTGAGGAGCTTGCGCCGCACCGTCGTGCTGTCCGCGCTGAGAACCGCCCCGAGTTTGACGTAGCCGTACGTGCCCGTGGTGAAGAGGCCGTATCGCCCCGGCAGCTCGGTGTCGAGGGTGCGGCGGAGTTCGATGGTCTGCGCCCCGGTGTCGATCGCGAGGATCTCCGTGTCCTGGACGCGGCTTCGCAACGGGGTCACGACCCGGCGTGCCACCGCGATCACGAGGATCCCGACGGTGGCGCCCAGGGCGAGGAGCGCGGGGACAACGATCGCAACGGCGTGCCTGAGACTCTTCATCGCCTTCCGACTCTAGCCTGTTGCCGTGACCGCACACCCCGAGGCCGGGACGCCCTTCGACGCCGCCGTCGCCGAACTGCGCGCGACCGCGTTCCGCGACGACATCGCGGTCCGCGAGATCCCCACGCCGCAGAACCTCGCGCCCTTCGCGATCGCGCTCTCCGCCGACGTCCGCCCGGGCGAGGACGGCGACTCGATATACGGGACCGGACGGTTCATTCTGCTGCACGATCCGGACGAGCCGGACGCCTGGGGAGGCGCCTGGCGCATCGTGATCTTCGCCCAGGCTCCGCTCGAGACCGAGATCGGCACGGATCCGCTGCTCGCCGACGTCACGTGGTCGTGGCTCGTGGACGCCCTGGACTCCCGGGAGGCGATCTACCACTCGCCGTCCGGCACGTCGACGAAGACGCTGTCGAAGGGATTCGGCGGCCTCGCCGACGAGGGAGACGGCGCACAGATAGAATTGCGGGCGTCCTGGACTCCGGAGGGCCCGTTCCGACCGCACGTCGAAGCATGGGCCGAGCTGGTCGGAATGCTGGCGGGGCTTCCGCCGGGTTCCGAGGGCATCGCCGTGATCGGCGCGCGAAAGGCTGTACGTGACTGAATACTCCGTGATCTCCGAAACCGAGGAGTTCCGTGCAGCCTGTGCTGCGCTCGCCGCCGGCACCGGCCCGGTCGCCGTCGATGTCGAGCGGGCGTCCGGCTTCCGCTACTCGCAGCGGGCCTATCTGGTGCAGGTCTTCCGGCGCGAGGCCGGGGTGTTCCTGTTCGACCCGCCCGCGATCGGCGACTTCGCCCCGCTGCAGGAGGCAATCGGCGACGTCGAGTGGGTGCTCCATGCCGCCAGCCAGGATCTGCCCTCTCTGCGCGAGCTGCACCTGGAGCCGAAGGAGATCTTCGACACCGAGCTCGCCTCCCGCCTGCTCGGTCATGACCGGGTGGGTCTGGCCGCCGTCGTCGAGGACACGCTCGGCATCACCCTGAAGAAGGAGCACTCGGCCGCCGACTGGTCGACCCGTCCGCTGCCCGACTCCTGGCTGGACTATGCCGCGCTCGACGTGCTGCATCTCGTCGACGTCCGCGACGCTCTCGTCGCCGAGCTCGAGGAACAGGGCAAGACCGCCTTCGCCGCTCAGGAGTTCGCCGCCACCCTGGCGCGCGCCCCGAAGGCCCCGCGCGAAGACCCCTGGCGGCGACTGAGCGGACTCCACCAGGTCCGTGGTGCCCGCAACCTCGCCGTCGCCCGCGCCCTGTGGGAGGCCCGCGAGATGTATGCGCAGCAGCAGGACATCTCCCCCGGGCGCCTCGTGCCCGACCGTTCCCTCGTCGCCGCGGTCCTCGCCAACCCCGCCTCCAAGCAGGCCCTCGCGGGAGTCAAGGAATTCCAGGGCCGCGCGAGCCGCACCCAGCTCGACCGCTGGTGGCAGGCGATCGTCGACGGCCGTGCCGCGGAGACGCTGCCGCGCGAACGCGTGCCGAGCGACGCGCTCCCCCCGCCCCGCGCCTGGGGCGACCGCAACCCGGAGGCCGACGCCCGGCTGAAGGCCGCCCGTCCCGCCGTCGAGGCGGTCGCGGAGGAGCTGGGCATGCCCACCGAGAACCTCCTCACGCCCGAGTACCTGCGCCGGGTCGCGTGGGACGGCCCGGGCGCCACCGCGGAAGAGATCGGCGCCGCCCTCTCCGCACTCGGGGCACGCCCCTGGCAGATTGAACAGACTGCACAGAAGATCGCCGACGCCTTTGTAGAGGCGACGCAATCGCCCGACACCACGCCCGCGACCGCTTCGTAGGTTCGATCCAACCGATTCCTCCCGGTTTCCGGCCGTTCATAGACTGAGGCCACCGCACTAACTTGGAGGCAGAGTGGCCGAGATCTCGGACGTCTTCTTCGTCGATGGAGTGCGCACCCCCTTCGGGCGCGCCGGCGAAAAGGGCATGTACTGGAACACCCGCGCGGATGACCTCGCCGTCAAGGCGACCATCGGCCTGATGGAGCGCAACGCGGCCGTGCCGGCGGACCGCATCGACGATGTCGCGATCGCCGCGACGAGCCAGACCGGCGACCAGGGGCTCACCCTCGGACGGTCGGTGGCGATCCTCGCCGGACTGCCCCAGACCGTCCCCGGACTCGCGGTCGAGCGCATGTGCGCCGGCGCGATGACGAGCGTGACCACCATGGGCGCTTCGATCGGCGTGGGCATGTACGACCTCGCCCTCGCGGGCGGCGTCGAGCACATGGGCCACCACCCGATCGGCGCGAACGCCGACCCGAACCCCCGCTTCGTGGCGGAGAAGATGGTCGACCCCGGGGCGCTCAACATGGGCGTCACCGCGGAGCGCATCTTCGACCGCTTCCCGCACCTCACCAAGGAGCGCTCCGACCGCTACGGCATGCGCAGCCAGCAGAAGGTGCAGGCCGCCTACGACGCCGGCAAGATTCAGCCGGACCTCGTGTCGGTCGCGATCAAGGGCGCCGACGGCGCCTGGGGTCTGGCCACCGAGGACGAGGGCCGCCGTCCGCAGACCACGATGGAGGACCTCGCCGGCCTCAAGACGCCGTTCCGTCCGCACGGTCGCGTGACCGCAGGGACGTCCTCGCCGCTCACCGACGGCGCGACGATGTCGTTGCTCGCCGGCGGCGGCGCCGTCAAGGAGCTCGGACTCGCGCCCAAGATGCGCATGGTCTCGTTCGCCTTCGCCGGCGTGCAGCCCGAGATCATGGGCATCGGCCCGATCCCGTCGACCGAGAAGGCGCTCAAGAAGGCCGGTCTCGACATCTCCGACATCGGTCTGTTCGAGCTCAACGAGGCGTTCGCCATCCAGGTCATCTCCCTGCTCGACCACTTCGGCATCGACGACGACGACCCCCGCGTGAACCCGTGGGGCGGCGCGATCGCCGTGGGCCACCCGCTGGCCGCATCCGGCGTCCGCCTCATGATCCAGCTCGCGGCGCAGTTCGCCGAGCGCCCCGACGTGCGCTACGGCCTGACGGCGATGTGCGTCGGTCTCGGCCAGGGCGGATCGGTCATCTGGGAGAACCCGCACTACGACGGAAAGAAGAAGAAGTGAGCTACGACGACGTCGACTTCTCGCCCATCCAGGCGCTCACCGAGGGAGAGGTCATCACGCACTCCCCCGTGCGTGACATCCGCCTCGCGTCGGGCAAGGTCCTCGCCCTGATCACGCTGGACAACGGTCGGGACCACACCCGCCCGAACACCCTCGGTCCGGCCACCCTCACCGAACTCGGCGCGACACTCGACGGCCTGAAGAGCCGCGCGGCGGCCGGCGAGATCCAGGCGGTCGGCATCACCGGCAAGCAGTACATCATGGCCGCCGGTGCCGACCTCTCGGACATCAGCAAGGTCGGCTCCCGGGACAACGCGCGTCTGATCGCCCAGCTCGGCCACAAGGTGCTCGGGAAGCTGAGCGAGCTCGGCGTGCCGTCGTTCGCGTTCGTGAACGGACTCGCACTGGGCGGTGGCCTGGAGATCGCGCTGAACTCCACGTACCGCACGGTCGACGCATCGGCGGCGGCCGTGGCGCTCCCCGAGGTCTTCCTCGGCATCATCCCCGGCTGGGGCGGGGCGTACCTGCTGCCGAACCTTATCGGCATCGAGAACGCCCTCGAGGTGGTCATCTCCAACCCGCTCAAGCAGAACCGCATGCTGAAGCCGCAGCAGGCCTTCGACCTCGGCATCTTCGACGCCATCTTCCCCGCCGCGAACTACCTCGAGAACTCGCTCGCCTGGGCGGACGCGGTCCTCGGCGGCAAGAAGGTCGTGCGCAAGAACGAGCCTGGCAAGATCGAGCGGCTCACCAAGTGGCCGATCGCCATCAAGATGGCGCGCGGCATGCTGGAGTCCAAGATCGGCACCGTGCCGAAGTCGCCCTACGCGGCTCTCGAGCTGCTCGACAAGGCGAAGAGCGGCACCAAGGCGGAGGGTTTCGCCCGCGAGGACGAGGCGCTGGCGGAACTCGTGACCGGGGACCAGTTCGCCGCGTCGATGTACGCCTTCGACCTCGTGCAGAAGCGTGCGAAGCGTCCGGTCGGCGCACCGGACAAGCAGCTCGCGAAGAAGGTCACCAAGGTCGGCATCATCGGCGCGGGTCTCATGGCCAGCCAGTTCGCGCTGCTGTTCGTGCGCAAGCTCCAGGTGCCGGTGCTGATCACCGACCTGGACCAGGCACGCGTGGACAAGGGCGTCGCCTACATCCACGAGGAGATCGGCAAGCTGGAGGCCAAGGGCCGCGTGGACGCGGACACCGCGAACAAGCTGCGCGGGCTCGTCACGGGCACCACCGACAAGGCTCTCTACGCGGACTGCGACTTCGTGATCGAGGCGGTCTTCGAGGAGGTCGGCGTCAAGCAGCAGGTCTTCGGTGAGATCGAGAAGATCATCGCGGAGGACGCGGTGCTCGCCACGAACACCTCGTCGCTGTCGGTCGAGGAGATCGGCGCGAAGCTCGCCCACCCCGAACGGCTCGTCGGCTTCCACTTCTTCAACCCGGTCGCGGTCATGCCGCTGATCGAGATCGTGAAGACGCCGACGACCGCGGACACCGCACTGTCCACCGCATTCGTCGTCGCCAAGAACCTGGGCAAGAACGCGGTGCTCACCGCCGACGCCCCGGGCTTCGTGGTGAACCGCCTGCTCGCGAAGGTCATGGGCGAGGCGGCGCGCGCCGTCTACGAGGGCACTCCGATCGCCGACGTCGAGAAGGCGTTCGCGCCGCTCGGCCTGCCGATGGGGCCCTTCCAGCTCATCGACCTCGTCGGCTGGAAGGTGGCCGCGCACGTGCAGGACACGATGGTGCGCGCATTCCCCGACCGGTTCTACGCCAACGAGAACTTCCACGCCCTCGCCGAGCTCGACCAGGTCGTCGAGAAGGACAAGGGCGGCCGTGTGGTCGGCTGGACGAAGCAGGCCGAGAAGGTCCTGGCGCCCGCCGTCGGCAAGAGCCCGGCATCGGCGGCCACGATCCTGCAGCGCGTGCAGGACGGGCTCGCGACCGAGATCAAGCTGATGCTCGACGAGGGCGTGGTCCCGGAGGTCGAGGACATCGACCTGTGCCTCATCCTCGGGGCAGGCTGGCCGTTCATCGACGGTGGGGCCTCGCCGTATCTCGATCGCGAGGGGGCGTCCGAGCGCGCGTTCGGCGGTTCCTTCCACACCCCGCAGATCCGCGGCATCGAAAGCCGCTGATCACGTCTCCGCAGGGGGTCGCGCCGTAGGCGTGGCCCCCTGTGTCGTCCCCGGTGCCGGACGGGCATCCGGCTCGCCGCGGCGCGGCCAGTGCGACAGGGCATGCTCCGCGAGCGCGGTGATGGTCAGGGACGGGTTCACCCCCGGATTGGCGGGCACAGCGGCCCCGTCGACGACGTGCAACCCCGGGTGTCCCCAGACGCGCTGGTACTCGTCTACGACACCCTCCTCCGGTGACCCGGAGATCACGGCTCCGCCGAGGAAGTGTGCCGTGAGCGGGATCCCGAAGACCTCCGGCCACGAACCGCGCGCCTCGGCGGGAACCCCACCCTCGCGCTCCAGACGCGCGGCGATGGCACGGGCCGCGCGATGCGCCTCGGGGAGGTGGCTGGGGTTCGGCGCGCCGTGACCCTGCGCGCTCGTCAGTCTCGTCCGTCCGAAGCGGCGCCGCAGCGACAGCGTGAGCGAGTTGTCGGCGGTCTGCATGACGAGTGCGATGATCCCGCGCTCGCTCCACCGCCGGAGGGACGCGAGGCGCAGGGCCCGGGCGGGGCGGCGCAGCACCTGGCCCACGAGCGCGACCAGGCGGCCCGGAAGCGCGCGGTCGCCCGGGACCAGCACGGTGGCGAGTGCTCCCATGAGGTTCGACCCCGGACCGTAGCGGACGTTCTCGACATGGGTGCGGTCATCCACGTGGAACGAGGTGGTGATCGCCACGCCCCGCGCGAGCTCCACCCGCTCGGGCACCCGGACGGCGACGGCGCCGTCCAGGGCCTCTGAGTTGGTGCGGGTGAGCCGGCCCACGGCGTCGGAAACGTGCGGCAGCGCGCCGGCGGCCTTCATCCGATGGAGGAGCTGCTGGGTGCCCCAGGTGCCCGCCGCCAGGACGACCTCCCGTGCCGTGACGGTCTGAGGACGCCGTCGGAGCCAGGAGCCGCTGCGGCGCGTCGTGACGGAGAATCCGCCGTTCGGGAGCTCCCGCACCTCGGTCACGGTACGCAGCGGCTCGATGACCGCTCCGCGGCGCTCGGCGAGGGCGAGGTAGTTCTTCATCAGGGTGTTCTTGGCACCGACGCGGCAGCCGACCATGCAGTTGCCGCAGAGCGTACAGCCCGTGCGCTCGGGGCCCTCACCGCCGAAGAACGGGTCAGCGACTCGCTCACCGGGTACGCCGAACCACACGCCGACGGGTGCCCGGCGGAAGGTGGCGCCCACCCCGAGGTCCTCGGCGGCACCGGCCATGATCCGCTCGACGGGTCCGTCGTGAGGATAGTGCTCCACCACGCCGAGCATGCGCTTGGCCGTGGCGTAGTGCGGGGCCAGAGCCGCGCTCCAGTCCCGGATCGACGACCACTGCGGGTCGGCGAAGAACGCCGCGCCCGGCTCGTACAGCGTGTTCGCGTAGTTGAGCGACCCGCCGCCGACGCCGGCGCCGGCGAGGATCATCACGTGCGGAAGCCGATGGATGCGCTGCACTCCGAAGCACCGGAGCGCCGGGGCCCAGAGATAGCGACGCACGTCCCAGCTCGTCTTCGCGAAGTCCTCGTCGGCGAATCGTCGCCCGGCCTCGAACACGCGGACGCGGTAGCCCTTCTCGGTGAGCCGGAGTGCGGCGACGGAGCCGCCGAACCCCGACCCGACGATCACGACGTCCTCATCGAACATGTGCGTCCCTCCTCTCCGCGTCGGTCATGACGGTCAGCGCCGCCGCGCGGACCGAGATCGTGCAGGTCTCCTCCCCCACGCGCTCGCCGTCCGCGTAGGCCACGAGACCGGGCGCGGCGACGGTGACCGTGCGCGCCCGGAGGTGATGCACCTCCGGGCACGCGAGATGCCTCCCGCGTAAGAGCACGGGGAACAGGCGCACCAGGCGGACGCGGCCCAGGGGCCCCACGGCGACGACGTCGAGGGTGCCGTCATCCGGAACGGCGCCCACGCAGACCGGCATCCCTCCGCCGTAGCTGGCCGTGTTCCCGACCGCCACCAGAGTGCCGCGGGCGGGGATCGCCGGGCCGTCATCGGCGCAGATCGTGAAGTCGAGCGGACGCAGCCGGACGAGCTCGATGAGCAGCGCGAGGTAGTACCGCAGTGCGCCGGACGGCCAGCGGAGGCGATTGGTGCGATCGCTCACGCGGGCGTCGAACCCCAGCGCCGCCACGGTGAGGAACAGCGACGTGCCCGTCGATGTCCGCACCTCGCCGATGTCGATGGGCCGGGGCAGGCCGGTCAGGGCGAGCTCGACAGCCGCCGCCACGTCCGTGCGCGGCAGCCCGAGCGCTCGCGCCAGGTCGTTCCCGGTGCCGGCGGGGACCACCGTGACCGGGACGCCTGCGGCGCACACCACGTCGAGGATGCCCGAGAGGGTGCCGTCGCCGCCCACCAGGACGAGCCCGTCCGGTGCCGCGTCCAGCGCGAGCATCGCGAGCCGCCTCGTCTCCGCGGGCGACCCTCCGGCGTAGACGCGGACATCCGCGCCCCGCTGTCGCAGGTGATCGAGCGCCTCCTCGGTGGCCCGCTGCCCGCGGCCCTTGCCGGAGAGCGGATTCGACAGCACCGCGATGTGCCCCATCTCAGACGGTCGCCCTCGTCGGGACATCGACGAGCACGGCACCTGGATTCATGATGCCGCGAGGGTCCAGCTCCCGCTTGACGGCGGTGAGGATCCGCACGCCGGTCTCACCGATCTCCTGCGCGAGCCAGGGGGCGTGATCGCGACCCACGGCGTGATGATGGCTGATCGTCCCGCCGTTCGCGAGGATCGCGTCGTTCACCTTGCCCTTCACCTCGGCCCACGCGCCCAACGGTTCGCGTCGCAGTCCGGCGAGCACCGTGAAGTAGAGGGAGGCGCCCGTCGGATACACGTGCGAGACGTGGCACATGACGTACGAACGCGCGTCGACCGCGTCGAAACCGTCCCGCAGCGCCGCCTCGACGGCCTCCTTCAGAGTGCGCAGGTTCGACCAGGTGGTCGCCGTCTCCAGCGTCTCGCAGAACACCCCGGCGTCGAGCAGCGCATCGCGCAGGTAGGGTCCGTCGAATCGTCCCGCCGCCCACTCCTCCGCATCGCCGGTGCCCGCAGAGCGACCGCCCGCCGCGGCGAGGATCGCCGCGGTCCGGTCCCGGCGCGCCGCGGCCTCGTCGCCCTCGAACACCGTCACGACGCTCGCCCCCTTCGCGAGGGCCTTCCCGATCCGGCCGACCTGGGCGAGGCTCACGGCGGTCTCGGCCTCGTCGGAGAGACGGATGACCGTGGGACCTGCCCCCTGCTGCACGACGCGGCGGAGCGCATCGGCACCGCCGGCGAAGTCGGGGAAGGTCCACGACTCGAAGATCCGCACCGTCGGCACCGGGTGCACGCGGACCCGGACCTCGGTGATGACGCCGAAGATCCCCTCGGAGCCGAGGAAGAGGCGGAGAAGATCGGGGCCGGCCGCCGACCCCGGCGCGCGTCCGAGGTCGAGGTCTCCCGTCGGTGTCGCGACCCGGATCCCCGTCACCATCGCCTCGAACCGCCCGTTGCCCGCGGAGTTCTGTCCGGACGACCGTGCAGCCGCGAACCCTCCGATCGTGGCGTAACGGAAGCTCTGCGGGAAGTGGCCCAACTCCAAGCCGTGTGCGGAGAGCTGCGCTTCGGCATCGGGTCCGGTCGTCCCCGCCGCAAGGGTCGCCTCGCCGCTGAGCGTGTCGAGGTGGAGCAGGCCGGAGAGCCGGCGCAGATCCAGGCTGAGCACGGCGCGATGCGGGCCGGGCTCCGGGTCCAGCGCCCCCACGACGCTCGTTCCCCCGCCGAAGGGGATCACGGCGAGCCCCCGCTCCCCCGCCAGAGCGAGACACGCACGGACGGCGTCATGGTCCGCAGGAGACACGACGGCATCGGGCGCATCCTGCTCGAGAGCCCGTCGACGCAGGAGATCGGGCGTGGAACGTCCTCCCGCATGCCGGAGCCGTCCCGCGGTCGAGACGTCGACCGCATCGGCGCCCACGGAATCTTCGAGTGCAGCGACATCGTCCGCCGTCAGCCGGGAGGGCCGGATGCGCACGTCCTCCAGCGCGGGCGGCTGCGGAGGGCGCCGCACGCGGCCCAGCAGCAACGGCAGCAGCCCGCGGACGGCGAGCGGGAGATCCTTCGCCCGACTCGGGTCGCCCCACCCGTTCCAGCGCATCTCGGGTCTGTCGGCTCCGCTGCCGTTCCGCTGCTCCATGCGTTACAGTGTGACACATCATGGAAGAACGTCAATTTCCCACTCTTCCCTCCGACTCCCTCGCCCCGGCGTGGGACGCCACGCAGCGGCGCGTGCTCGACGCGGCCGATGACCTGCTCGTCCGCGGCGGCGTGCACGGGGTGACGATCGCCGCCCTCGCACGGCGTTCCGGCCTCAGCCGGCCCACCATCTACCGGACGTGGCGGGATGCCGACGACGTCGTCCGTTCCGCGCTCCTGCGGCGGGTCGCCGACCTCCTCGACGGGTTCCCCGAGCGAGCCAACTCGCGAGACGCTCTCGTCGAGGACGTGCTGCGGTTCACCTCGCTGTTCCGCGGCGACCCGGTGTACGCCCATCTCCTCGACGAGGAGCCCGAAGCGTTCACCCGCTACACCCTGCACCGCGTGGGCTCCAGCCAGCGGCTCATCCTGCGGTGGCTGTCCGACGCTATCGCAGCCGGCCAGGCCGACGGATCGGTGCGCGGGGGCGCCCCGGGCGAGATCGCCGTCATGCTGCTCCTGATCGCCCAGTCCGCTGTGCTGTCGCACGCGACGGTGGCCGACCTCATCGACGAGCGGGCCTGGGAGCGCGAGCTCCGCGCCGCGCTGGACGGCCACCTGCGGCCATGACCCCTGCCTCGACCGCCCTCCACGCGGGCCGCCGTCGACGCGAACTCGACGCCGCGGCCGATGACATCTGCGACCTCCTCGTCGTCGGCGGAGGGATCACCGGAACGGGCGTGGCCCTGGACGCCGCATCGCGCGGGCTCCGCGTGACCCTGATCGAGGCGGAGGACCTCGCGTTCGGGACGAGCCGGTTCAGCTCGAAACTCGTCCACGGCGGGCTGCGGTATCTCGCGACGGGGGACGTGGCGACGGCACGCGAGAGCGCGCGCGAACGGCATCTGCTGATGACGGTGATCGCGCCCCATCTGATCCGTCCGCTCGGACAGCTGCTCCCGTTCGCCCCCGGCGTCAGCGGCCGCCAGCGCGGGGCCGGAGCGGCGGGGATGGCCATGGGTGACCTCCTCCGCCTGCAAGCGCGCACGAGCGGGAAGGTGCTGCCGGGACCGCACCCCGTCGGGACGGCGAGGGCGCTGCGCCTGTTCCCCGCGCTCAACCCCTGGGGACTCCGCGGCGGCATGGTCACGTATGACGGCCAGCTGTCCGATGACGCCGCCCTCGTCGTGGCCGTCGCCCGGACGGCGGCCGGTCTCGGGGCGCGGATCCTGACCAGAGTCCGCGCCGAGCGGCTGCATGCCGACGGGGCCACGACGACGGACATGCTCACCGGGGAACGCATCGAGATCCGTGCACGGGCGGTCGTCAACGCCACCGGAGTCTGGGCGGCGACTCTGGACGACGGCCTCACGCTGCGCCCGAGCCGCGGCACCCACATCGTCCTCGACGCCGCCGACCTCGGGCATCCGACCGCTGCGCTCACCATCCCGCTCGAAGGCTCCATTAGCCGCTACGTGTTCGCCCTGCCCCAGCGCGGTGGGCGTGTCATCGTCGGACTCACCGACGTGGACGCGCCCGGACCCATCCCCTCCGTCGCCGAGCCCACCGACACCGAGATCGACTTCCTCCTGGAGACACTGAACCGCCTGCTCGCGGTGCCGCTGGCGCGGGACCGCGTCCGCGGCGCGTTCGCGGGGCTGCGTCCACTGGTCGACACCGGAGCGGCCGAGACGGCGGACGTCTCCCGCCGGCATCTCGTCCGCACCTCCGAGTCCGGGGTCGTCTCCGTGCTCGGCGGCAAGCTCACGACCTACCGACGCATGGCGGAGGACGCGGTGGATCTGGCGGTGCGACAGCGCGGCCTCCGGGTCGGACCCAGCGGCACCGCGACCCTGCGACTGATCGACGATCCCGCCCCGGACAACGGCTCGCAGGACGCCGTTGCGGACGGCATCGCCCTCTCCCGACCGGTCGTCGAGCACGCTGTCCGGTCGCAGGGCGCTCTCACCGCGGCCGATGTCCTCGACCGGCGTACGCGGATCGGGCTGGTCCCCGACGAACGGGCCAGAGCCCTCCCAGCGGTGGAAAGGATCGTCGCCGAGACCCTCGTCGACATCCCCTGACCGACGGAAGCCCGCTCCAGGGAATGTCCGTCAGTGGCGCTCGTGGAGTGGGAGCTCGATCGCTCCGGTCTCCCCGGCGTGGCGGGCCTTCGGGATGCGCGTACCGAGCACCTGCGCCACGACGTCCTGAGCGATCTTCGAGGCCGTGAGACCGGCATCGGCGAGGATCTGGTCGCGCGACGCGTGGTCGATGAACTCGTCGGGAAGACCCAGCTCGTCGACGGCCGTGTCGATGCCCGCCTCGCGGAGCACCTGCCGCACGCGCGTGCCGATGCCGCCCACGCGGATGCCGTCCTCCAGCGTGATCACCAGTCGATGCTGCGCCGCGAGCTCGACGACCGACGGTTGCACGGGGATCGCCCAGCGCGGGTCGATCACGGTGGCGCCGATGCCCTGGGCGCGCAGCCGCTCAGCCACGTCGACGGCAAGGGCGGCGAAGGGACCGATCGCGACGATGAGGACGTCCTCGCCCTCGCCCCGTGCGAGCACGTCCACGCCGTCCTCGAGGCGCTCGAGCGCCGGGAGGTCGGCGGAGACATCGCCCTTCGGGAAGCGGATGACGGTCGGGGCGTCCTCCACGGCGACCGCTTCGTCCAGTGCCTCGGTCAGCCGCGCGCCGTCGCGGGGGGCGGCGATGCGGATGTGCGGGACGATCTGCAGCATCGCCAGATCCCACATGCCGTGGTGACTCGGTCCGTCCGGGCCGGTGACGCCGGCGCGATCGAGCACGAACGTGACGCCCGCCCGGTGCAACGCGACGTCCATGAGCACCTGATCGAACGCGCGTCCCATGAACGTGGCGTAGACGGCGACGACCGGGTGCAGCCCGCCGTACGCGAGTCCGGCAGCCGAGGCCACCGCGTGCTGCTCAGCGATGCCGACGTCGTAGACCCGGTCGGGGAAGCGCTCCGCGAAGGGGGCGAGGCCGGTGGGCCGGAGCATGGCGGCGGTGATGGCGATCACGTCCGAGCGTCGCTCCCCGACCTTCACGAGAGCGTCGGAGAAGACATCGGTCCACCCTCGGCCGCCTGAGGACAGGGTCTCCCCCGTCGTCGGGTCGATCTTGCCGACCGCGTGGAACTGGTCGGCCTCGTCGTCGCGGGCCGGCTGGTAGCCGCGACCCTTCTCGGTGATCGCGTGCACGATGACCGGCGCACCGTAGGACTTCGCGAGCTCCAGCGTCTCCAGCAGCGCCGGCAGATCGTGACCGTCGACCGGGCCGAGGTACTTGATGTCGAGGTTGGAGTACAGCGCCTCGTTGTTCGTGAACCGCGAGAGGAAGCCGTGCGTGCCGCCGCGCACACCGCGGAACACTGCGCGTCCCACCGGCCCGAACGCACGGAAGAGGCGATCGGACTTGTGGTGGAGGTCCTTGTAGGCCGCGGCGGTGCGGACCCGGTTGAGGAAGCGCGACATGCCGCCGATGGTCGGCGCGTACGAGCGGCCGTTGTCGTTCACGACGATGACGAGGTTGCGGTCGTTGTCGTCGGAGATGTTGTTCAGCGCCTCCCATGTCATCCCGCCGGTCAGCGCGCCGTCGCCGACGACCGCGACGACGTGTCGGTCCGCGCGGCCGGTGGCGGTGAGTGCCCGCGACACGCCGTCGGCCCAGCTCAGGGAGCTGGAGGCGTGAGACGACTCGACGACGTCGTGCGGGCTCTCCGCGCGCTGCGGGTAGCCGGCAAGCCCCTCCCGGACGCGCAGCTTCGAGAAGTCCTGGCGACCGGTGAGGATCTTGTGGACGTACGACTGGTGGCCGGTGTCGAAGATGAAGGGGTCGTCCGGAGAGGAGAACACGCGGTGCAGGGCGATCGTCAGCTCCACCACGCCGAGGTTCGGCCCGAGGTGACCGCCCGTCTGCGAGACGTTCTCGACGAGGAACGCGCGGATCTCCGAGGCGAGTTCTTCCAGTTGCTCCGGAGAGAGCCGATCAAGATCGCGCGGTCCAGAGATGCTCGGAAGAATGGGCATCTGCGCCTCCTCACAGGCCTCGACGGACGTCCGAACGGGTGCGGACGTCTTCCCGATCCTACCGCTCGGAGCCGGGAATCCCCCGAGGGCGGGGGACCCTTGACACGCCGAAGGGGCCCGTGTCGGTGGACACGGGCCCCTTCATCGATGTGCCTCAGACGAGCGAGCGCAGCACGTACTGCAGGATGCCGCCGTTGCGGTAGTAGTCCGCCTCACCGGGGGTGTCGATGCGGACGACCGCGTCGAACTCGACCGGCTGCTTGCCCTCGGGCGAGTGCTCGCTCGGGGTGGCGGTGACCTTGACCGTCTTCGGGGTGACGCCGTTGTTGAGCTCCTCGAGCCCCGTGATCGAGACGATCTCGGTGCCGTCGAGGCCCAGCGACTCCCAGCTCTCCCCGGCGGGGAACTGCAGCGGGACGACGCCCATGCCGATGAGGTTGGAGCGGTGGATGCGCTCGAAGCTCTCCGTGATCACGGCCTTGACGCCCAGGAGGCTCGTGCCCTTGGCCGCCCAGTCACGCGACGAGCCGGAGCCGTACTCCTTGCCGCCGAACACGACGAGCGGGGTGCCCTGCTCGGCGTAGTTCATGCACGCGTCGTAGATGTACGACTGCGGGCCGTCGGGCTGGGTGAAGTCGCGGGTGTAACCGCCCTCGACGACCTGTCCGTCGTTCACGGCCGAGACCATGAGGTTCTTCAGGCGGATGTTCGCGAAGGTCCCACGGATCATGACCTCGTGGTTGCCGCGACGCGAGCCGAAGGAGTTGAAGTCCTTGCGGTCGACGCCGTGCTCCGTGAGGTACTGGGCCGCGGGGGTGCCCGGCTTGATGTTTCCGGCGGGCGAGATGTGGTCGGTGGTGACCGAGTCGCCGAGCGTCGCCATGACGCGCGCACCCTCGATGTCCTTCACCGGGGTGAGCTCCATCGTCATGCCGTCGAAGTACGGGGCCTTGCGCACGTAGGTCGAGTCCTCGTCCCACTGGAACGTGTCGTCGTCCGGCGTGGGCAGGTTGCGCCAGCGCTCGTCACCGTCGAACACGGTGGCGTACTGCTTGATGAACTGGTCGCGCGAGATCGACGAGTCGACGATCTCCTGCACCTCGTCCGGCGAGGGCCAGATGTCCTTGAGGAACACGTCGTTGCCGTCCGCGTCCGTGCCGAGCGCGTCGGTCTCGAAGTCGAAGTGCATCGAGCCGGCGAGGGCGTACGCGATGACCAGCGGCGGGCTCGCCAGGTAGTTCATCTTCACGTCCGGGCTGATGCGGCCCTCGAAGTTGCGGTTGCCCGAGAGGACGGCCGTCACGGCGAGGTCGTGCGAGTTGATCGCCTCGGAGACCTCTTCGATCAGCGGACCGGAGTTTCCGATGCAGATGGTGCAGCCGTAGCCGACCGTGTAGAAGCCGAGGCCCTCGAGGTCCTTGTCCAGGCCGGACTTCTCGTAGTAGTCCGTGACGACCTTCGACCCCGGGCCGAGCGTGGTCTTCACCCACGGCTTCTGCTTGAGGCCCTTCTCCCGCGCCTTGCGGGCGAGGAGACCGGCGGCGATCATGACCGACGGGTTGGACGTGTTGGTGCACGACGTGATGGCGGCCAGCGTGACGGCGCCGTTGTCGAGGGTGTACTGCTCGCCCTCGGGAGTCGTGACCGGCACGGGGTTCGACACGTTGGCCGGCGCACCGCTGCTGATGTGCACCGGACGCGTGGTCGGCTCCTCCTCCCCCGGGACCTGTCCGGGGTCGGACGCCGGGAAGGAGTGCTTGGACTCGAGGTCGACGATGTCGTCGCTGGTCGAGGCCGTGGCGTAGTTCAGGATGTCCTGCTCGAACTGCGTCTTCGCCTCGGAGAGGAGGATGCGGTCCTGCGGGCGCTTCGGACCGGCGATGGACGGGACGACCGTGCTGAGGTCGAGCTCCATGTACTCGCTGAAGACGGGCTCGTGAGAGGCGTCGTGCCAGAGCTTCTGCTCCTTGGCGTAGGCCTCGACGAGCGCGACGGCCTCGTCGCTGCGGCCGGTGAGACGCAGGTAGTCGAGGGTGACGTCGTCGATCGGGAAGATCGCGGCGGTCGAGCCGAATTCGGGCGACATGTTGCCGATCGTCGCGCGGTTCGCGAGCGGCACGGAGGCGACGCCCTCGCCGTAGAACTCGACGAACTTGCCGACGACGCCGTGCTTGCGCAGCATGTCGGTGATGGTGAGCACGACGTCGGTCGCCGTCACACCGGCGGGGATCTCACCGGAGAGCTTGAAGCCGACGACGCGCGGGATGAGCATCGACACGGGCTGGCCGAGCATCGCGGCCTCGGCCTCGATGCCGCCGACGCCCCAGCCGAGCACGCCCAGGCCGTTGACCATCGTGGTGTGCGAGTCGGTGCCGACACAGGTGTCGGGGTAGGCCTGGAGGACGCCGCCGTTGGTGCGGTCGTAGATGACCTTCGCGAGGTGCTCGATGTTCACCTGGTGGACGATGCCGGTGCCGGGGGGTACGACCTTGAAGTCCTGGAACGCGGTCTGGCCCCAGCGGAGGAACTGGTACCGCTCGCCGTTGCGCTCGTACTCGATCTCGACGTTGCGCTCGAGCGCGTTCTCGGTGCCGAACAGGTCGGCGATGACGGAGTGGTCGATGACCATCTCGGCCGGCGAGAGCGGGTTGATCTTGTTCGGGTCTCCCCCGAGCGCCGTCACGGCCTCGCGCATGGTGGCGAGGTCGACGATGCAGGGCACACCGGTGAAGTCCTGCATGACCACGCGCGCCGGCGTGAACTGGATCTCGGTGTTGGGCTCCGCGTTGGCGTCCCACGACCCGAGCGCCTCGATCTGCGCCTTCGTGACGTTCGCGCCGTCCTCGGTGCGAAGCAGGTTCTCCAGGAGGACCTTGAGGCTGAAGGGGAGCTTGTCGAAACCGGGCACCGTGTCGATGCGGAAGATCTCGTAGTCGGTGCTGCCGACCGTCAGGGTGCTCTTGGCACCGAAGCTGTTCACCGTGGACACGAATCCGTCTCCTTCTATTCGGATGGGAGCGACAGGCGCCTCCATCTTGCTCGCCGGTGCGGCCGCGCGGCTAGCAAGGGGGACCTAACCAGTCTGCTCCGCGCAGGTCACCGGCGAAAGCCCGTGATTTATCTTGATGTCGAGATAAATCTATCACGCCGCCGCGGAGTCGTCGTGCGACGACTCGCGGGGATAGAGCGCACGGACGACCAGCCAGGTCACGGCGATCAGCGGCGCGAACAACGGCAGCCCCATAACGAGCTTGAGGGTTCCGAGCGCCGTCGTCTGCTCGGCCAGGTACAACGGAAGCTGCACCGCAAGACGGGCGAAGAACAAGGCGGCCCAAGCAATTGCGAGCCAGAAGAACGCGCGGCGCTTCCGCCTGTCTGCGCGCCATGCCGTCCCCTCCCCCATGAGGAATCCGACGGCAAGACCGATCAAAGACCAGCCGATGAGCGCAGACACGAGGATCGCAGTGCCGTAGGCAGCGTTCGTTATCAAGCCGGGCACGAAGTTGTCCTGTGCGCGCCCGGTCCAAAGCGCGAGCCCGGCGGCGGCCACGGCGGCGATCAGTCCGCCGAGGGCGGCCGACGGCGGCGACTTCTGCACCAGCCGGACGAGGGTGAACACGGCGGCCAGACCGACCGACACTCCGAGGGGCAGCAGCAGGGGTTCCGGCCGGAGGGTGAACAGGATCACGAACGCGAGGCTCGGCAGCACCGACTCCAGGATCCCGCGCCAGCCGCCCATGGCCGACCAGACGACCTTGTGCGTCTGCGCGTTCTCGGACGGATCGAGCCCAGCCTTGCGCGCCGCACCGCCGAGGGCTGCTCCGAGGATCTCCGACGCGCTCTGCGTGCGCGGCTCCTCGGGGTCCGGCGTGGTCACGCGGAGCCCGGCGTCGCCGGCATCTTCAGCGGGATGAGGTCGCGCGGCGGCATGGGCGCTCCCCCGCGCACGACGACGATCGAGCGGAACAGGTCCTCGACCTTCGCCGCGGCCTCGGGGTCGGACGCCGCCGCGCCGCCGATCACGCCGCGCAGGAACCAACGGGGACCGTCGATGCCGATGAAGCGCGCGAGACGCAGGCCGGAGCCCTCGCTGGCCGTCGCGGGGACCTCGGCGAGGAGCTCCTTGCCGAGCGGTCCTTCCCGCTCCTCGACGCGGCCGCCCTGCGCCTTGACCTGGTCGCGCAGCTGGACCCGCGTCTCATCCCAGAGACCGCCGCTGCGCGGAGCCGCGAACGGCTGCACCTGGAGAGAGGACTCGGCGTAGTCGAGCCCGACCGCCACGATGCGCTTGCTCTGCTCCTCCACCTCGAGCCGCAGGTTCAGGCCCTCGCGCGGCAGGATCTTGATCCCGCCGAGGTCGATGTAGGGGCGGACGGGGTTCGCCTCGGAGTCGTCGAACGGGCCCTCGGTGGCGCGGTTCTCCGGCGCCGACTTGGAGGGGGTGTCGTTGCTGTCGGTCATTTCGCCTGTCCTGCTTCGTTCTCGGGGGTCTGTGCCTGATAGCCGGTCGATCCGAACCCGCCGGCGCCGCGAACGCTGTCCGGCAGCTCGTCCACCGGAAGGAACCGGGCCCGAGTGACGGGCATCACGATGAGCTGCGCGATGCGATCGCCGACGGCGACATCGTACGCGCTGTGGATGTCCGTGTTGATCAGGCTCACCTTGATCTCTCCCCGGTAGCCGGCGTCGACGGTGCCGGGCGAGTTCACGATCGAGATGCCGTGCTTCGCCGCGAGACCGCTGCGGGGCACCACGAAGGCCGCATAGCCGTCGGGCAGCGCGATGCGCACGCCCGTGGGTACGAGAGCCCGATCCCCCGGCTCCAACCGCACGGCCTCGGCGGCGACGAGATCGGCTCCGGCGTCGCCCGGATGCGCATAGCCGGGGACCACTGCGGCGATAATGGGGACATCAACGGAATCGGTCACCCCATGAGGCTAATGCAGAACCCCGCAACGGACGCACGTCCCCGCTACCACGAACGACTGGCCCCCAGCCTGTGGCTGCTGGTCACGATCGCCCTGGCGGGACCGATGGTGTCCCTGATCTTCGTGCCGGTCGGCTCGACCTTCGCGCTGCTCCTCGGAGCGGCGGTCTCGGCGCTCCTCGTGGTGGCGGCCCTCGCCCTCGCTCCGGTGGTGTCGGTGCAGGACGGCGTCCTCCGAGCCGGACGCGCCCACATCGACGTGCGCTATCTCGGCGAGCCGACGGCACTGACCGGCGAGGAGGCGCGCAGCGCCAGAGGACCCGAGCTCCCGGCTCGCGGGTGGCACCTCATCCGCGGCGGCATCGACGGAGTCGTCGTGGTGCCGAACACCGATGAGGCCGACCCCGTCGTGGCCTGGACGATCTCGACCCGCACCCCCGACCGCCTCGCCGCGGCCATCCGCGCCGCACGGGACTGACCGCCCCGCAGACGACAGCGCGCCCCTGACCGGGATGGTCGGGGGCGCGTGGGGCGTCGCTCGGAGGGCTGCTCAGGCAGCGCACTCCTTGCAGATGGGGCCGTCGGGTCCCTCGTGGTCGAGCTGCGAGCGGTGCTTCACGAGGAAGCAGCTCATGCAGGTGAACTCGTCCTGCTGCGCGGGCAGCACGACGACATCCAGCTCGAGGTCGGAGAGGTCCGCGCCAGGGAGGTCGAAGCTCGACGGGTTGTCGGAGTCCTCGTCTCCGGTCGTGCCGGACAGCTTGTCCGGCACACGCTCCTTGAGGGCTTCGATCGACTCGGAGTCGTCTTCACTCTTTCGGGGAGCGTCGTAATCGGTTGCCATGCGGTGAATCTCCACTTTCATGGTGCGAGTGGGCGGGTGCGCCGTCGGGTAATCGGCGGCCATAGTTTGCATGACCGGCGGGCGTTTCGCAAATGCCCTCCCATGCGACAGGGCAAACTCACGGCACGCCCGCCGTATTCCCTGTCCCGGCCCGTCCGGCGTGACACCATGAACGCACACCCATCAGAGGGGCATTCGCATGGAAAACGTCACCATCGTCGGCACAGAAGCAGGAGTGCTCGTCCTCGCGACCGAGGCGGGCGAGCGGTTCGCGCTGCCCATCGACGCGGTGCTGCAGCGGGAGATCCGCCGCGCGACCCGCCAGGCCGAGCCGGCCGCACAGAAACTCGCCGCGAGCCCGCGGGATATCCAGGCGCAGATCCGCGCCGGTCTCACCGCCGCGGAGGTCGCCGAGCTCCTCGGGATCAGCGTCGACGACGTCGCCCGGTTCGAGGGCCCCGTCCTCGCCGAGCGCGAGCACATCATCGGCCAGGCCCTCGCCGTGCCCGTCCTCATCGGCAGCGAGGTCGAGCCGGACGCGCAGCCCACCTTCGGAGCTGCGGTCCGCGCCAAGCTCGCCGAGGTGTCCGCATCGTCCGAGCGCTGGGCCAGCTGGAAGGAGGAGTCCGGCTGGATCATCAAGCTCGAGTTCTCCGCCAACGACGTCGAGCACGACGCGCGCTGGAGCTTCGACCCGCGACGCAGCGCCCTCTCGCCCCTGAACGCCGATGCCACGCAGCTCTCCCGCCAGGGTTCACTCCCGGAGGGACTCATCCCCCGCCTGCGCGCGGTGGAGGCCGACCGTGCCGCCTCGCCCTATAAGGACGACAGCCGTTTCGATTCGGGTGCCTTCGGTCCCCGCCTCGTGCCGACGCCCGCCGCGGAGGCGGAGGAGCCGGCGCAGCCCGAGCGTTCGGCACCGGCGGTCCAGGACGCGGCGATCAACCGCGCTCCCGACTCCGCCTCGACGAGCCCGGAGACCGCGGACCTCCTCGAGGCCCTGCGTCGTCGCCGCGGACAGCGGGAGCCGTCGCCGATCGAGCACGAGGTCGAGGAGATCCAGGAGGATTCCGACCCGATCGCCCTGTTCGCCGCGCTCGAGGAGCCGGACGACGAGCCCGAGGCTCCGGAACCCGCACCGCGTCAGCCCGGGTCGGGCGACAGCGAGGGCAGCGGACGCCGACGGCGCCGCAACGCGATGCCGTCGTGGGACGAGATCGTCTTCGGAGCGCGCACCGACGAGTGATCGTTCCGGGGCCCCGTCAGGAGGCGAAGGCCCCGAACCGCAGGAACGGTACCCGGGTCTCGTCAGGCGTGAGCGCTCCGTGCTGTCCCACCATCCCTCGGTTGCGCTGGTCCTCGGCGGTGCCGTCGTAGAGCGCGCGCACTCCGGTGGCGATGACCAACACGTCGCCGATGCGATCGAGGACCTCATCGCGCACGACCGGACCGAAGAGGCCCGCCCGGACCGCCTCCTCTCGGGTGACGACATCGGCCGCGCCCTCGAGATCGCTGCGCAGACGCGTCGTCACCAGCGCCGCATCGGCGTCCGGCTCGCGGTAGAGGTGCAGCATTCGGGGTTCCCCACCGACATGACGGATGCCCCCGAGATGCTGCTCCTCGAGCACCACCTGCCGGTGGAACGGGACGTCGACCATGCCGTGGTCAGAGGCCACGACCACGCCGACCCGCGGGGGGACGCGAAGCGACAGCGCTCCGTCGATCCGCTCCAGCGCCGCCACCCACTCGGCAGAGGCGACACCGTGCTTGTGCCCCGCCTTGTCGACCTCGGGGAGGTAGCAGTAGACGAGCGACCCCGGATGCTCCTCGGCCAGCGTGTACGCGACCTCGACGCGTTCCTCCGGCGTCGCAGCGGGCACGAACGTCGCCCCCCTCAGCGTGGCGCGGGTGAAGCCGCTGTGCGCGTAGGTCGCGAGTCCGACCGCGAAGGTCTCCCGCCCGGCGACTGCCGCGCGCTCGAAGACGGTGGGCGCCGCCTGCCAGGTGAGCGGGTCGAGGCCGTCCGTCTCCCACCCGCTGAGCTGGTTCACGAGGACATCCCGTTTCGGGTCCCTGACCCGGTACCCGACGAGGCCGTGTTCTCCCGGCCACACGCCGGTGGTGAGGCTCGTCAGCGCGGCGGCCGTCGTCGTCGGGAAGACCGTCTGCGCGATGTCCTTCTTCGTCATCGACGCGGTCAGCGACCGCGCGTGACCGGCATGCCCGCGGAGGCTAATCGCACCGAGGCCGTCGATCACGACCAGCACCACCGCGTCGGCGCGGGGCAGCGTGGCGGATTCGCCGCGGAGAGCGGCGCACAGGTCGTCCGCCACCCCGACGACGCTCCGGGCGCCCGGCGGCGCGGACGGTAGCATGAAGGACATCCGAGCCAGTCTGACACAGGCTCCCGTACGCCCTCAGGAAGTCCATGCCGAAAACCCCGCCGCCCGAGCCTGTCGAGGAACGCATCCAGGACATCGATCTCTCCCACGAGATGCAGGGCTCCTTCCTCGAGTACGCGTATTCCGTCATCTACTCGCGTGCGCTCCCCGATGCCAGGGACGGCCTGAAGCCGGTGCAGCGCCGCATCCTCTTCCAGATGGCGGAGATGGGATTGCGGCCGGACCGCGGCCACGTCAAGAGCGCCCGCGTCGTGGGCGAGGTCATGGGGAAGCTGCATCCGCACGGCGACTCCGCGATCTACGATGCCCTCGTCCGCCTCGCCCAGGAGTGGGCGCTGCGGGTGCCGCTCGTCGACGGTCACGGCAACTTCGGATCCCTGGACGACGGCCCGGCTGCCGCGCGATACACGGAGGCGCGCCTCGCCGCCCCCGCGCTGTCGCTCACCGAGAACCTCGACGAGGACGTCGTCGACTTCATCCCGAACTACGACGGCCAGTTCCAGCAGCCCGCCGTCCTGCCTGCGGCCTTCCCGAACCTGCTCGTCAACGGCGCCAGCGGTATCGCCGTGGGCATGGCGACCAACATGGCGCCGCACAACCTCATCGAGGTCGTCGCCGCGGCGACCCACCTCCTCGAGCACCCGGACGCCACCACCGAGGACCTCATGGAGTACGTCCCCGGGCCGGACTTCCCATCGGGCGGGATCCTCATGGGGCTCGACGGCGTGAAGGACGCCTACGCGACCGGTCGCGGCGCCCTCAAGGTCCGTGGACGCACGTCGATCGAGCCGCTGGGTCCCCGACGTACGGG
Organism: Microbacterium meiriae; assembly: GCF_025143875.1. Classification (NCBI taxonomy): domain Bacteria; kingdom Bacillati; phylum Actinomycetota; class Actinomycetes; order Micrococcales; family Microbacteriaceae; genus Microbacterium; species Microbacterium meiriae. Next base: position 27,621 of record NZ_JAMBDU010000031.1, read on the forward strand.
CATCATCGTCTCCGAGCTCCCATACATGGTCGGCCCGGAGCGTCTGATCGAGAAGATCCGCGACGCGGTGCAGGCGAAGAAGCTCCAGGGCATCAGCGACGTCACCGACCTCACCGATCGCAACCATGGCCTCCGCGTCGCCATCGGCATCAAGACCGGATTCGACCCCAACGCCGTCCTGGAGCAGCTCTACCGGCTCACGCCGCTGGAGGATTCCTTCAGCATCAACAACGTCGCGCTCGTCGACGGCCAGCCCCGAACGCTCGGCCTCAAGGAGATGCTCAGCGTCTACGTCGGCCACCGCATCGAGGTCATCACGCGCCGCAGCCGGTACCGTCTCGCCCGTCGGGAGGAGCGCCTGCACCTGGTGGAGGGGCTTCTCATCGCGATCCTCGACATCGACGAGGTCATCCAGGTCATCCGGTCGTCCGACGACACCGAGCAGGCACGCACCCGGCTCCGGTCCGTGTTCGACCTCAGCGAGCCGCAGGCCGAGTACATCCTCGAGCTGCGGCTGCGCCGCCTGACGAAGTTCTCGCGCATCGAGCTCGAGGCGGAGCGGGACGCCCTCCTCGCGGAGATCGCGTCGCTACGGGAGCTGCTCGCCAGCCCGGCGCTGCTGCGTGCCGCCGTCGCCCAGGAGCTGGACGCCGTGGCCGAGGCCTACGGGACGCCGCGTCGCACCCTGCTGATGAACGCGGCCCCGCCGAAGCCCCGCGCGACGAAGGGCGCGGTGGATCTGCAGATCGCCGACGCTCCGACCACCGTGGTCCTCTCGACGACGGGGCGCGCCGTGCGCGTGGACCTCGGCGAAGGACAGGAGCTCACCGCCCCTGCCCGGCGGAGCAAGCACGACGCCATCCTCGCGACCGTCGAGACGACGGTCCGCGGTGAGGTCGGTGCGCTCACGAGCACGGGACGCGTCGTCCGCTTCTCCCCCGTCGATCTGCCCTCGGTGCCCGGCACCTCCGTACAGCTCGCCGCGGGGACTCCGCTGCGCGACTACCTGGGGGTCACGACCAAGGGCGAGCGCATCGTCGGGTTCATCCGATTCGACAGCGACACCCCGGTCGCCCTCGGCACCGCGCAGGGCATCGTCAAGCGGATCGTGCCGTCGACCCTGCCGGTGCGTCCGGACCTGGAGGTCATCGGCCTCAAGAGCGGAGACTCGGTCGTCGGTGCGGCCGACGCGGCGGACGACGCCGACCTCGTGTTCCTGACGACCGACGCCCAGCTTCTGCGGTTCGCGGCCTCGGCGGTCCGCCCGCAAGGAGCACCCGCCGGCGGGATGGCGGGCATCAAGCTCGGCTCCGGCGCCGCGGTCCTCTTCTTCGGTGCCGTCAGCCCGGACACCGACGCCGTCGTCGCCACGGTCTCCGGCGCGGAGAGCATCCTGCCCGGCACCGATCCGGGCCGCGCGAAGGTCTCGGCGTTCACCGAGTACCCGTCCAAGGGCCGCGCGACCGGTGGCGTCCGCGCCCACGCCTTCCTGAAGGGCGAGGACCGCCTCACGGTCGCCTGGGTCGGCCCCCGCCCGGCTCTGGCCGTAGACCCCACCGGCGCGGTGCGCAAGCTCCCCGAGCCCGGAGCGCGCCGCGATGCCTCCGGCCAGCCGATCGACGGCGTCATCGGCAGCATCGGCCGGACCCTCGTCTGACCCGTCCGCCAAGAAAGGGGACCCGGCCTCGCCGGGTCCCCTTCTTCGTCCCCGCCGCCCTCAGGCGTCGATGGCTTCGCGCGAGAGCTGGTCCGCGGAGTCGATGATGAACTCCCGCCGCGGGGCGACCTCGTTGCCCATGAGCAGCTCGAAGACGCGGCCCGCGGCCTCGGCATCCTCCATCCGTACCCGGCGGAGCAGGCGACCGGAACGGTCCATCGTCGTGTTCGCGAGCTGCTCCGCGTCCATCTCCCCGAGACCCTTGTACCGCTGGATCGGCTCGTGCCAGCGCTTGCCGGCCTTGCGGAGCTTGGCGAGCAGGGCGTGCAGCTCCTGCTCGCTGTAGGTGTAGATGGTCTCGTTCGGCTTCGAGCCAGGGTTGATGACGATGATCCGGTGCAGTGGCGGCACGGCGGCGAACACGCGTCCATGCTCGATGAGCGGCCGCATGTAGCGGAAGAACAGCGTGAGCAGGAGCGTGCGGATGTGCGCTCCGTCGACATCGGCGTCGCTCATGAGGATGATCTTCCCGTAGCGCGCCGCGTCGATGTCGAAGGTCCGCCCGGAGCCCGCGCCGATCACCTGGATGATGGACGCACACTCGGCGTTGGACAGCATGTCGCCGACCGACGCCTTCTGCACGTTGAGGATCTTCCCGCGGATGGGCAGCAGCGCCTGGAACTCGCTGTTGCGGGCGTTCTTGGCCGTGCCCAGCGCCGAGTCGCCCTCGACGATGAAGAGCTCGCTGCGCTCCACGTCGTTCGTCCGGCAGTCGACGAGCTTGGTCGGCAGGGTGGACGATTCGAGCGCGTTCTTGCGGCGCTGCGTCTCCTTGTGGGCGCGTGCGGACACACGCGCCTTCATCTCGGAGACGATCTTGTCGAGCAGCTGCGTGGCCTGGCTCTTGTCGTCGCGCTTGGTGGAGGTGAAACGCTGCTGGAGGTCCTTGCGCATCACCTGCGCGACGATCTGGCGGACCGCGGGCGTGCCGAGCACCTCCTTCGTCTGACCCTCGAATTGCGGCTCCGGCACGTTGACCGTGAGGACGGCGGTGAGGCCGGCGAGGACGTCGTCCTTCTCGAGCTTGTCGTTGCCGACCTTGAGCCGACGCGCGTTCTGCTCGACCTGGCTGCGGAGCACCTTCAGCAGCTCCTGCTCGAAGCCCTGCTGATGCGTGCCGCCCTTCGGCGTGGAGATGATGTTCACGAAGGAGCGGATGCGGGTGTCATAGCCGGTGCCCCAGCGCAGGGCGATGTCGACGGCGCAGACGCGCTCGACCTCGGTCGCCACCATGTGGCCGTCGGGCTGCAGGACCGGGACGGTCTCGGTGAACGTGCCCTCTCCCTGGATGCGCCAGGTGTCGGTCACCGGCGGGTCGACCGCCAGGTACTCCACGAACTCGGAGATGCCGCCCTCGTAGAGGTACGAGGTCTCCACGGGGCCGGTCGGAGTGCCGTCCTCCCCCACCATTGCGCTCGCGGCGCGCTCGTCGCGGACCACGATCTCGAGGCCGGGGACCAGGAAGGCGGTCTGCCGCGCGCGGGTCTCGAGCTCGGCGAGCTGGAAGGCGGCGTCCTTGGTGAAGATCTGACGGTCGGCCCAGTAGCGCACACGCGTACCGGTGACCCCGCGCGGCGCCTTGCCGACGACGCGCAGCTCACTGTTCTCCTCGAACGGGGTGAAGGGCGCATCGGGCCGCTTCTCCCCCGAGTCCTGGAAGATGCCGGGCTCGCCGCGGTGGAAGGACATCGCGTAGGTCTTGCCGCCGCGGTCGACCTCGACGTCGAGGCGCTCGGAGAGCGCGTTCACCACCGAGGCGCCGACGCCGTGGAGACCGCCCGACGCCGCGTAGGAGCTGCCGCCGAACTTCCCTCCGGCGTGCAGCTTGGTGTAGACGACCTCGACGCCGGTCAGACCGGTCCGGGGCTCCACGTCGACGGGGATGCCGCGACCGCGGTCGTGCACCTCGACGCTGCCGTCATCGTGGAGGATGACGTCGATGCGGGAGCCGTTGCCGGCGACCGCCTCGTCGACGGAGTTGTCGATGATCTCCCAGAGGCAGTGCATGAGCCCGGGCGAACCGTTCGAGCCGATGTACATGCCGGGGCGCTTGCGGACCGCTTCGAGTCCTTCGAGCACCTGGAGATGATGGGCGGAGTACTCGGCATTCACAATCTCCGAGTCTATTCGCGGGACGGTCCCGCCCCTCGCAGACACTCCCCGCGGCACCGCCTTCGCGCGTGTGCGCGTACGCGCTGAGCGAAACACGCCGTCGACCGGGCATGCCCCCAGGTGCAGCGTGGTTGTATTGAGCACGACCAACAAGGACGCCGACACCCGAGGAGGCCCCGAGATGAATGCAACGACCGAACGTGAGACCTCCGCTGTCGAGTACCGCCTGACTGCGATGGACCGCTGTGACTCGTGTGGAGCACAGGCCTACATCGCCGCCGAGGTCAACGGCTCCGAGCTGCTCTTCTGCGCCCACCACGGCCGCAAGTACGAAGAGAAGCTGCGCAGCGTGGCCACGAGCTGGCACGACGAGACCGCTCGTCTCATCGAGACGGTCTGATCAGCGCCTGAACCGGCCGAGCCGGTTCACTCCACGACCCTCCGCCGAATCCGCGGACCGAGGCGGGTGAGGATCTCCTCGCCCACCGTCTCGATCCGCTCGGCGAGGGTCGTCGCTGTCTCCTCCCCCTGCGTGCCCGGCCCGAAGATCGTCACCTCGTCGCCGACAGCCATCCCCGGCCAGCCCTCGACGGTCGTCGTCGCCAGGTCGACCTCGGGCGCCACGCGGGGGCCGGCCGGGGTACCGACCGTCATGCCGGCCAGCGTCGAGGGCAGGCCGTCGAGACTGCCGACGGCCACGACCGCGGCGTCGCCGTCGACCCGGATTACCGGGGCGACGAGACGTGCCGCCGGGTGCACACCGTCGAGATCCGGGCCGCCCGCCGAACGGATGCCGTAGCAGAACGCCCCGATCCGTGACACCGTGCCGCGCAGTTCCGGACGCCACCAGGATGCCGCCGACGCTGTGAGGTGCAGGGCCGCCGGCACAGCTCCGGACAGCCCGGTGTGCTGCACGGCATCGAGGAACACGGACTGGGCCTCGTCGTCCTCGGCGTCGCTCGCTTCCGCGATGTGACTCCACACGCCCACGAGCGCGAGGGTGCCCGCGCTCTCGGCCGCCCTCGCCTCGGCAACGGCCGCCGCCCAGTCCTCCGGACGCACGCCATTGCGATGGAGGCCGGTGTCGATCTTGAGATGCACCCGGGCACGCACACCGAGCACGTCGGCCCGCGTGACGATGCGGCGCAGGTACTCGATCGTGCCGACGCCGAGCTCGATGTCCTGCAGGAGCGCCTCGTCGATCTCCTCGTCGGTCGAGGTCGCCCAGGCGAACACGGACGCGGTCCCGCCTGCGAGGCGCCGGACGTCGAGGCCCCCGCGCACGTCGTAGCTGCCGAACGTCGTCACCCCCGCCTCGAGCGCGGTCTCCACCGCCCAGCGGAGTCCGTGGCCGTACGCGTCGTCCTTGAGCACCAGCATCAACGTGGAGTCGCCCAGTCGGTCGCGCACGGCCGCGATGTTCGCGCGGAAGACGGCGCTGTCCAGGCGAAGTTCGGGTCGCATCGGCCCACCCATCATGCCTCCCATCCGCGCACGGCGTGAGCACCGGGGACGGCCACGAGCTCCGCGGGCGTCATCCCGGTGACCTCGGCCCAGCGGGCGATCGCGTCGGATGCGGGGCCGGTCCCGCCGAAGAACGTCACCGTGTCTCCCACCTCGGCCGCGGCGCCCTGGAGGTCGATCACACAGACGTCCATGGCGACTCGTCCGACGATGGGACGCAGCGCGCCGGCGATCTCCACGTCGGCATGATTGCCGAGAGAGCGGACGACACCCTGCGCGTAGCCGCCCGTCACGAGCGCGACCTCCGTGTCCGCTGCGGCCCGGAAGGTGTAGCCGTAGGAGACAGCCTCCCCCGCGCGCAGGCGCTTGGTGGACATGACCCGGCCGACCAGGCGCATGACCGGAGGTGTCGCCGGGATTCCCTCCGCGGACGGCAGCCCGTAGAGGAGGACGGGGTCGACGTCGGGCGTACCGACGGTCGTGGCGCTGATGCCTTCGAGGCGCAGGGCCTCGACTTCGCCTGGCGAGTCCACGAGGACCTCCTCGACGCCCGCGGCTGTCACCGCGTGGGCCACGGCGAGCAGTCCATGCCCCCATGCGTCGCGGCGGAGATCGGCACGGCGGCCCCCGGCCCGGATCGCCGCGGACGCGCCGGCAGCAAGGGCCGAACGCGAGATCATCGCCTGCGGAAGCGCACTCGAACTCGTGTCACACACGTCCTCCAGCCTAGCTTCCGCGCTCTCAGGAGCCTGGGGGCTCCCCGCGTAGACTGGGACGTCGATCCCTAGACCCGGAGCTCCATGTCTCGTCTTTCTCTCGCGCCCCGCATCCGCTATCTCCTCGGCCGTGCCCGCCGCATCGACGTCGGTTCGGTGTTCGAACGGGCGAAGGAGGCCTCGGCACAGCACCACCGTCCCGTTCCCACGATCGTCGCCGACATGCTCTGGTCGGCGGCCCGCCACAACGTGGGCTTCCAGGACTACATCGACTACGACTTCGCGATGCTCAACCGTGCCGAGCGCGAGACGTACATGACGCATCCGGTGTCCAACCAGCTCTCGCAGAAGTACGACCACCCCGACTTCCGCTGGATCTTCCAGGACAAGATCGAGTTCAACCGGAAGTTCTCCGCACATCTGCATCGCGAGTGGATGGTGGTCGAGGAGGGCAACGCCGACGAGGTCCGTGCCCTCACGGAGCGCCTCGGAACGATCGTCACGAAAGAGCCGGTCGGCCAGGCCGGTACCGGTGTGCACCGATATCACGCCGCCGACATCACGGACTGGACCGAGTTCCACCGCGGTCTCCTCGACCGCGGCGAGCTGCTGATCGAAGAGGTCATCCGCCAGCATGACGACCTGGCGGCCGTGTGCCCCGGGACCGTGAACACCACCCGCATCACCGCCTTCTTCGACGGGGAGAAGGCGCACATCCTCGCAATGGCGCAGAAGTTCGGCCGCGGCGCGGTGAGCGATCAGATGACCTTCGGCGGCTTCTACACGATGCTCGACGAGAACGGGCACGCCGTGGGGGCCGGCTATGACTCGCACGGGCACGTGCACGAGACCCACCCGGACTCGGGCTTCCGCATCGCCGACTTCCAGCTGCCCTACATGGACGAGGTGCGCGCCTTCATCGATCAGGTCGCCCGGGTCGTGCCGCAGGTGCAGTACGTCGGATGGGACGTCGTCGTGACCCCGGACGGCCCCGTGCTCGTCGAGGGGAACTGGGGCGCGGGCGTCTACGAAAACAAGCCCAGCGTCACCGGCATCCGTACCGGGCACAAGCCGCGCTACCGCGAGGTCATCGGCTTCTGACCTTTCGACAGCTCACCCTTCGACAGGCTCAGGGACCCCGCATGGGTCGCTGAGCGCGTCGAAGCGCCGGGCCACCCCTTTACATGCGAACCGGCCCCTTGCGTTCACACGCAAGGGGCCGGTTCGGTCGTGAAGGGGTGGGTCGAGCTGTTCAGACCGCGCGGACGATGCCGAGCGGCGTGGACTCGAGGCCCTGACCCAGCGGGTTGTCACCGAGGATCTTCACCAGCCGCAGCTCCCCCGCCTTGTCAAGCGTGGAGCCGAGGATGTTGCCGCCGAGATCGTTGATGTCGACCACCGCCACCTCGGCCTGGCCTCCGATCAGCGTCTTCAGGTGCGCCGCGACGCGGTCCGGGTCCTTCGGGCCGAGCACCACAGCCTCGTTGTACGGCGGGATGGTGTGCTTCGTCGGTCCGTCGATCGCGCGGGCCTTGTCCCCCGCGATGCGGTAGAAGTCGCCCTTGCGCCCGAAGGCCTTGGTGACCGCCGAGACGGCGGCAGCGAAGAGGATGCGCGGCGTACCGCACTCCCGCAACGCCATCTCCATCGTCTCGGGCATGCCGAGACCGATGCCGTACGGCGTGCGGGTGACGTACTTCGACAGGAACAGCGCGAGCTTCCGCGGCTGGATCTCGTCCAAGCGGTACGACCGGCCCTGGGTGATCGCGACGATCTTCTCGGTCACGAAGAGCAGGTCGCCCGGCTGGACGGCATCCTTCGCGTACTCCGTGATGATGGCGTCGAGGTCGTCATCCGGCATCACGACGCGGGTGCGCAGCGGGATTCGCGCGTAGCTCTTTCCGTCGACGCTCGTCTCGAGCGCCTTGCCCTCGTTCGCCTGCATCACTCGAGGTAGTCCCGCAGCGACTGCGAGCGGCTCGGGTGGCGCAGCTTGGCCATCGTCTTGGACTCGATCTGACGGATGCGCTCACGCGTCACGCCGAACGTGTCACCGATCTGGTCGAGCGTCTTCGGCTGACCGTCGCCCAGACCGAAGCGCATCCGGATCACGCCGGCTTCGCGCTCGGAGAGGGAGTCGAGGAGCTGCTCGAGCTGACGCTGCAGCATCGTGAAGCCCACGGCGTCGGCGGGGACCACGGCCTCGGTGTCCTCGATGAGGTCACCGAACTCGCTGTCTCCGTCTTCGCCGAGCGGGGTGTGCAGGGAGATCGGCTCGCGACCGTACTTCTGCACCTCGACGACCTTCTCCGGAGTCATGTCGAGCTCGCGGCTCAGCTCTTCCGGGGTGGGTTCGCGACCGAGGTCCTGCAGCATCTGCCGCTGCACGCGGGCGAGCTTGTTGATGACCTCGACCATGTGCACCGGGATGCGGATGGTGCGGGCCTGGTCGGCCATGGCGCGGGTGATGGCCTGACGGATCCACCAGGTCGCGTAGGTCGAGAACTTGAAGCCCTTGGTGTAGTCGAACTTCTCCACCGCGCGGATGAGACCGAGGTTGCCCTCCTGGATCAGGTCCAGGAACTGCATGCCGCGACCGGTGTAGCGCTTGGCGAGGGAGACGACGAGACGGAGGTTCGCGCCGAGGAGGTGGCTCTTCGCGCGCTGGCCGTCACGGGCGACCCACTGCAGGTCGAGTCCGAGCTGGCTCGTCTTCTCGGCGGGGGACATCGCGGAGAGCTTCTCCTCCGCGAACAGACCCGCCTCGATGCGCATCGCGAGCTCGACCTCTTCGGCCGCGTTCAGCAGCGCGACCTTTCCGATCTGCTTCAGGTAGTCCTTGACCGGGTCGGCCGTGGCACCGGTGATCTGGGTCGAGTAGACCGGGACCTCTTCGTCGTCCTTGGAGGAGATGACGATCGCGCCGGTCGGCAGCGGCTCGGTGAAGGCCGGCTTCGCGTCGTCCTCCTCCTCGTCGCCCGCGGCGTCCTCGGAGCCCTCGGCTGCGGCGGCGTCGTCTTCCTCGACGACGTCGTCCGACTTCTTCTTCTTCGCGGGGGCGCGCTTGGCCGCGGCGCGCTTGGGCGCAGGAGCCGCTTCGGTCGTTTCGACGTCCTCGACCTCGGGATCCGCGGTGATCTGATCGGCCTTCTTCGTCCGCGTGTTCTTCGTCGTGGCAGGAGTCACGTTTCGCCTTTCACGGGGCCGCTGGGAGACCCCGGGACATTTCGGACACTAGTAAGACCCTTGTCAAGTCCAGTGCTCGAAAACACTGATTGACAACGGGTCGGACTCCTAGTATCGCACACGTATGGCGATGAGGACGCATTCCCGCCCGATCCGCTGCGAGAGATTCAGCCGCGTCCCGGCTTGTCCTCGTCACCCGACGGCCGAGATGCGAGGTAGCGCTCGAGCTCGGCCGCGAGTTCGTCGGCGCTGGGCAGGTCGCGTTCGCTGAATCCGCCCTCGTCGTACGAGTCGTCCTCGGGGTCACGACCGGCCATGTAGGCGTCGTACCGGCGCTCGAGGTTGTGCACCATCTGCTGCAGTTCGTCGTTCGCTGCGACCTGCTCGTCGACTCGGGCGAGGTAGTCCTCACGGCGCTCCTGCACTGCGTCGAGCATGAGCACGAGGCCGGTCGAGGCCATGAGCTTCTCCGCCGCTGCACTGACCGCCTCCGGATTCTCCGTCTCCGCGAGGTAGTGCGGCACGAGGAGCACGAAGCCGACGACGCGCTCCCCGCGCTCCGCGAACCGGTACTCGAGCAGGTGACCCGCGGTCGCCGGGACCTGCGTGCGCGGACGCCACACGGAGTGCGACACGACGAGGTCGCGCCGGTTCCCGCTCACCGTCGTCCCGATGGGGCGCGTGTGCGGCACGGGCATCGCGATCGAGTGGACCCAGTGCAGTCCCGAGGCCTCGAACTCCGCAGCGAGATCCAGGACGGTCTCCGCGAAGGCGTTCCACGCGAAGTCGGGCTCGTAGCCCGTGAGCAGCAGGAACGGGCGTCCCAGCGCGTCCGTGGCGAGGGAGAGCTCCAGACGGGGCGGGCGGAACTCGGCAAGGTGGTCCTGGTCGAAGGAGATGACCGGGCGGCGTGCGCGGTAATCCAGGAGCACATCGTTGTCGAAGACCGCGAGCGGCTGCGGCGACGTCGTCTCCCGCAGATGATCGATGAGCCCCGACACCGCACTGCCCGCGTCGGTGAAACCGGTGAGCAGCATCACGAGAGGCAGGCCGTGGGGCACCGTGGGGGCGTTCGCGACGCGTTCGTGGATCTCTCCGGAGAAGGGCATGTCTCCATGCTACGAGCCGCACCCGGAGCCGGGCTCTGACGTGTCTCGCTGAGAGCGAACACACCCCGGCCGGCGGACCGACGACCCCGGGGCGGAGATCCTAGGATGGAGAGCATGACGCTTCCCGTGCTCTCGCACACCACCGATCAGTTCCCCGGAAGCGCTGCCGATGCCGCAGTGCTCGTCGTCCCCGATCTCTCCGAGTCGGCCGAGTCGCTGGCGGCTCACCCCGGTCTCGCCGACGCTCTGGCGGGCATCGGCTTCACCGGCGCCGCCGGTGCGTTCGCTCGGGTCTACGCCCCCGAGGTGACGCCCCTCCCGTTCGCCGTCGTCGGCGTCGGCGTCGGCTCCACCGTCGACGACGCCTCCGTACGGAGCGCAGCCGGCGCGGCTCTCCGCTCCCTGACCGGCTTCGACACCGTCGCGCTCGGCCTCGCCGCCGGTCTCGAGGAGCACGCCGCCGCGGCCGCAGAGGGTGCCGTCCTCGGCGGCTACCGCTTCGACGACTACCGCGCCGAGAACGGCAGGAAGAAGCGGGCGACGGCGGTCGTCGTCCACGCCCCGCTCGACGACGAGACGATCGCCCGCGCTCACGCCACGGGCGAGGCCGTCGCTCTCATCAAGGACCTCGTGAACGTGCCCGCCGAGTGGCAGAGCCCCGCGCAGCTGGCGCAGAGCGCCGCCGACAGCGTCGCGGACCTCGACGTCACCGTGGAGATCCTCGACGAGGGTGCTCTCGCGGAACAGGGTTTCGGTGGCATCCTCGGCGTCGGCCAGGGATCCGACCGGCCGCCGCGCCTCGTCCGCCTCGACTACGCGCCGGCGGACGCGCAGCGGCACATCGCCCTCGTCGGCAAGGGCATCACCTTCGACACCGGCGGACTCTCCCTGAAGCCGGCGGCTTCGATGGTCGGCATGAAGTTCGACATGGCCGGTGCCGCGACCTCCCTCGCCGCCCTCCGCGCCATCGCGGCCCTCCGCCTCCCCGTGCGCGTGACCGCCTGGCTCTGCATCACCGACAACATGCCGTCCGGTCGTGCTCTCCGCCCCGGGGACGTCATCCGCATCCTCGACGGCACCACCGTCGAGGTGCTGAACACCGACGCGGAGGGGCGCCTCGTCCTCGCCGACGGTCTGGTCGCCGCGAGCCGGGAGAACCCCGACGTCATCATCGACGTCGCGACTCTGACCGGCGCGATCGTCGCAGCCCTCGGCCACCGTCACACCGGCGTCTTCGGCGACGACGAGACGGTCGCGGAGTTCCTCGCCGCGGCCGCCCGCACGGGAGAGCCCGCGTGGCACATGCCGCTGCCCGCCTACATGGAGGAGACGCTCGACTCCCCCATCGCCGACATGATCAACGCCAACATGGGAGATCGGATGGGCGGCGCGTCCTTCGCCGGTCTCTTCCTCCGGCGCTTCGTCGGCCGCACCTCGGACGCGGACGACGCGCCGCGCATCCCCTGGGTGCACCTCGACATCGCGGGATCCGGTGAACACGCCGGCGCCCCCTACGGCTTCACAGAGAAGGGCCCCACGGGGGCGATGGTCCGATCGATCATCGCCTTCGCCGAAGCAGCATCCCACCCGGAGGCATGACACCCATGACAACCCACACCTTCGACATCGTCGTCCTGGGCGGCGGCAGCGGCGGGTACGCCGCGGCACTGCGAGCCAGCGAGCTCGGCAAGTCCGTCGCACTGATCGAGAAGGACAAGGTGGGAGGCACGTGCCTCCACCGCGGGTGCATCCCGACGAAGGCGCTGCTGCACGCCGCCGAGGTGGCGGACCACGTGCGTGACGCCGCCTCGGTCGGCGTCACGGCTTCGTTCGGCGGGATCGACCCGGCGGGCGTGCGCACGTATCGCGAGGGCATCGTCGCGAAGAAGTACAAGGGCCTCGAGGGGCTCGTCAAGGCGCGCGGGATCACGACGGTCGCCGGGCTCGGCCGCCTGAACGCGGACCGGAGCGTCACGGTCGGCGACGATGTCTATGTCGGCGCCGACGTCATCCTCGCCACCGGCTCGTACAGCCGCTCCCTGCCTGGTCTGGAGATCGGCGGACGGATCCTGACCAGCGAGCAGGCGCTCGCCCTGGACGTGATCCCGGAGCGGGTGCTCGTCCTGGGCGGCGGCGTGATCGGCGTCGAGTTCGCGAGCGTGTGGCGCTCCTTCGGAGCCGAGGTGACGATCGTGGAGGCGCTGCCCCACCTCGTCCCGAACGAGGACATCGCGATGAGCAAGGGCCTCGAGCGTGCGTTCCGCCGCCGCGGCATCCAGTACTCCCTGGGCGTGCGCTTCCAGACCGCCACCCAGGACGACTCGTCCGTCACGGTCACGCTGGAGGACGGCAAGGAGTTCACCGCCGACTACCTCCTCGTCGCCGTCGGCCGCGGCCCCGCCACCGCCGACCTGGGATTCGAGGAAGCCGGCGTGCGCCTGGACCGCGGGTTCGTGACGGTGGACGGCGACCTCCGCACCGGCGTCCCCGGCGTGTGGGCGGTCGGCGACATCGTCCCCGGCCTCCAGCTCGCCCACCGCGGGTTCCAGCAGGGCATCGCGGTCGCCGAGCGCATCGCGGGCCTCTCCCCCGTGAACGTCCCTGACGTGCAGATCCCGAAGGTCACCTACTCGAGCCCGGAGGTCGCCTCGGTCGGTCTCACGGAGGAGGCGGCGGTCACCGCGCACGGTGCCGACGCCGTCCACTCCTACGAGTACAACCTCGCGGGGAACGGGAAGAGCGAGATCATCGGCACGGGCGGCCTCGTCAAGGTCGTCCGCCTCAAGGACGGTCCCGTCCTCGGTGTGCATCTCCTCGGCGATCGCGTCGGCGAGCTCATCACCGAGGGCCAGCTCGCGGTCGCGTGGGAGGCCCATCCCGAGGACATCGCGCCGCTCATCCATGCCCACCCGACCCAGAGCGAGGCCCTCGGCGAAGCCTTCCTCGCGCTGGCCGGAAAGCCCCTGCACGCCCTCTGAGCACCAACCGGTGCCCGAGTCACTAAGCTAGACAAGCGTCATACAACTTCTGAAGGAGACTCAGTCATGAGCACATCCGTGGTCCTCCCCGCTCTCGGTGAGAGCGTCACAGAGGGTACGGTCACCCGCTGGCTCAAGCAGGTGGGAGACACCGTCCAGGCGGACGAGGGCCTGCTCGAGATCTCGACCGACAAGGTCGACACCGAGATCCCCTCCCCCGTCACCGGCGTGATCGAGGAGATCCTCGTGGCCGAGGACGAGACCGTCGAGGTCGGTGCTCTGCTGGCCCGCATCGGCGACGGCAGCGGTGCGGCACCGGCCGACGATGCCCCTGCTGCGGCTGAAGCCGCCCCGGCTGAGGCCGCCGCCCCCGCCGCTCCGGAGCCCGCCACGGCTCCCGCGGCCGAGCAGCCGGCACCAGCCGACTCCGCTCCCGCCGAGTCCGCGCCTGCGGCTCCCTCCGGCGACGCCACCGACATCGTGCTCCCCGAGCTCGGTGAGAGCGTCACCGAAGGCACGGTCACCCGCTGGCTCAAGCAGGTCGGCGACTCGGTCGAGGTCGACGAGGCGCTCCTCGAGATCTCCACCGACAAGGTCGACACCGAGATCCCGTCGCCGGTCGCCGGGGTGCTGCAGGAGATCGTCGCCGGCGAGGACGAGACCGTCGAGGTCGGCGCCGTGCTGGCACGCGTCGGATCCGGTGCTGCTCCCGCAGCCCAGCCCGAGGCTCCCGCTGCTCCGCAGGCCGAAGCTCCTGCCGCTCCGCAGGCCGAGGCGCCCGCCGCTCCGGCTCCGCAGGCCGAGGCTCCGGCTGCACAGCCCGAGGCGCCCGCTGCTCCCGCTCCGCAGGCAGAGGCCCCCGCAGCGCCCGCACAGGCCGCTGCTCCGGCACAGCCCGCGCAGGCGGAGGCCCCCAAGCTGTCGCTGCCGACCGAGAGCGACAACCTCTACGTGACCCCGCTCGTGCGCCGTCTGGCTGCGCAGCAGGGTGTGGACCTGGCCACGGTCAAGGGCACCGGCGTCGGAGGCCGAATCCGCAAGGAGGACGTCCTCAAGGCCGCAGAGACCGCCACCGCCGCACCGGCAGCCGCTGCAACGCCGGCTCCGGCCCCCCTGGAGGTGTCGCCGCTGCGCGGGACCACCCAGCCGATGTCGCGCCTGCGCAAGGTCCTCGCCAAGCGTGCGGTCGAGTCGATGCAGCAGACGGCCCAGCTCACCACGGTGGTCGAGGTGGACGTCACCGCTCTCGCCGAGTACCGCGACAGCGTCAAGGCGTCGTTCCTCGAGAAGACCGGCGACAAGCTGTCCTTCCTGCCGTTCTTCGCCCTCGCCGCGGCGGAGGCCCTGCAGGCCTTCCCGATCATCAACGCGACGGTCGACGGCGAGCAGATCGTCTACCCGGCGTCCGAGAACGTCTCGATCGCGGTCGACACCGAGCGCGGTCTGCTCACGCCGGTGCTCCGCGACGCTGCGTCGAAGAACATCGCCGAGATCGCCCACGAGATCGCCGATCTCGCGGCACGCACCCGCGACAACAAGCTGAAGCCCGACGAGCTCGCCGGCGGCACGTTCACGCTGACCAACACCGGTTCGCGCGGCGCGCTGTTCGACACGCCCGTGGTGTTCCTGCCGCAGTCGGCGATCCTCGGCACGGGCACGGTCGTCAAGCGCCCGGGTCTGGTCAAGGTCGGCGGCACGGACGCGATCGCGGTCCGCTCCTACGTGTACCTGGCTCTGTCGTACGACCACCGCATCATCGACGGTGCCGACGCGGCACGCTTCCTCGGTGCGGTGAAGGCTCGCCTCGAGGCTGCGCAGTTCAGCGGC
>NZ_JAMBDU010000032.1:0-37471 GCF_025143875.1 Microbacterium meiriae
CCCCCCCCCCCGGGCCCCCGGGGCGCCCCCCCCCCCCCCCCCCCCCCCCCCGCCCACCCCCCCCCCCCCCCCCCCCCCCCCCCCCCCCCCCCCCGGCCGGCGCCCGGCGGTGGTACGCACCCTCTGGCTGCTCGCCGGGGTCGGTGTGATCCTCGTGCTCGTCGTGCTCTCGGTGTCGTTCGGGGTGCGGGCGGTCACCCTCGACGACATCCTCGCGGCGCTCTCCGGGCAGTCGGACACGATCGCTCAGGCCGCGGTCGTCAAGCGCATCCCCCGCACGGTGCTCGCGCTCCTCGTGGGGGCGGCCCTCGCCCTCGCGGGAGCGACGATGCAGGCCGTCACCCGCAACCCCGTCGCCGACCCCGGCCTCCTGGGGGTCTCGAACGGCGCCTCGTTCGCGGTCGTCCTCGGCATCGCGTTCTTCGGACTCAGCAATCCCTACGGGCAGATGGCCTTCGCGATCGTCGGCGCCGCGGCGGCCGCCGTGTTCGTCTACACCGTCGGCTCCCTCGGCCGTGGCGGGGCCACCCCGCTCAAGCTGGCCCTCGCGGGGGCGGCGACCTCCGCCGCGTTCGCCTCGCTCATCAGCGCGGTCATGCTGCCGCGGGTCGACCTGCTGCAGACGTTCCAGTCGTGGCAGATCGGCGGCGTCGGCGGGGCGGAGTGGCCGCGGATCGCGATCACCGCGCCGGTCCTCGCGGTCGGCGCCCTCATCTGCTTCCTGTGCGCACGGGGCATGAACTCCCTCGCCCTCGGCGACGACATGGCCAAGGGGCTCGGCGAGCACGTGCTGCGCACCCGGATGCTGTCGGCCCTCGGTGCGGTCATCCTGGCCGGCGCGGCGACGGCGATCGCGGGGCCGATCGGGTTCGTCGGGCTCATCGTCCCCCACATGTGCCGGATGCTCGTGGGCACAGACCACCGCTGGCTGCTGCCGTTCTCGGCCCTCGCCGGCGCCGCGCTGCTCACCGCGAGCGACATCGTCGGACGCGTGATCTCGCCGTCCTCCGAGGAGATCCAGGTGGGTATCATCACGGCGATCATCGGGGCGCCGTTCTTCATCTGGATCGTCCGCCGACAGAAGGTGCGGGAGCTGTGAGCACGACCGAGCACACCCTCGTCCGCGGCGACGAGTCCGCCGCCGCCCGCACCGCGCGTGTCATCGCCGGCCGCCGGGCACGCCACCGCCGTCATGCCGTGGTCACCGTCGCGCTCGGGGCCGTCGTGGTCGTGCTCTTCACGGTGGCGCTCATGGTCGGCAACACGTTCTACCCGCTCGACGAGGTCGTCCGCGTGATCCTCGGCGAGACGGTGCCCGGTGCGTCGTTCACCGTCGGCGACCTGCGCCTGCCGCGCGCCGTCCTCGCCGTCCTCACCGGCCTCGCGTTCGGCATGGCGGGCGTGACGTTCCAGACCATGCTGCGCAACCCGCTCGCCTCGCCGGACATCATCGGCATCTCGAACGGGGCCGGCGCGGCCGCGGTGTTCGGCATCGTCGTGCTCTCGCTCAACGGCCCCGCCGTCTCGCTCCTCGCGCTCGTCGGTGCCCTCGTCACCGCGCTGGCGATCTACCTCCTCGCCATCAAGGGCGGCTTCGCGGGCACCCGCCTCATCCTCATCGGGATCGGCGTCGCGGCGATGCTGCAGAGCGTCATCTCCTACCTGCTGTCCCGGGCCGCGAACTGGGACATCCAGACCGCGATGCAGTGGCTCACCGGCAGCCTCAACAACGCGTCATGGGAGCGGGTGCTGCCGATGGCGATCGCCGCCGCGATCCTCGTGCCGCTGCTGCTCTCGCAGGGCCGGGCGCTGGGCACGCTCCAGCTCGGAGACGACTCCGCCGCGGGGCTCGGCGTGCGGGTCACCGCCACGCGCCTCGTCTTCATCCTCGGCGCCGTGGCCCTCCTCGCCTTCGCGACCGCCGCCACCGGGCCGATCGCCTTCGTCGCGTTCATGGCCGGACCCATCGCCGCGCGGCTCACCGGTCCCGGTGCCACGCTGCTGCTGCCCAGCGGCCTCGTCGGCGCGGTGCTCGTGCTCGGCGGCGACCTCATCGCCCAGTTTGCGCTCGGCGCGCGCTACCCGGTCGGCGTGGTCACCGGCGTCGTCGGCGCGCCGTACCTCATCTACCTGCTCATCCGCACAAACCGCACCGGAGGCTCGCTGTGACCGCCGCCCACCGCCTGTCCGCCGAAGGGGTCACCCTCTCCTACGGCGACCGCACCGTGGTCGAGGGCCTCGACCTGCAGATCGCGCCGGGGAAGATCACCACGATCGTCGGCGCCAACGGCTGCGGCAAGTCGACGCTGCTGCGCGCCCTCGCCCGGCTGTTGTCGCCGGGGGACGGGGAGGTCGTGCTCGACGGGAAGTCCATCCACGCCCGCCCCACGAAGGAGGTCGCGCGCATCCTCGGTCTGCTGCCGCAGTCGCCCGTGGCCCCCGAGGGCATCGCCGTCGCGGACCTCGTCGGTCGCGGGCGTCATCCCCATCAGCGGGCACTGTCGCGGTGGAGTGCGCACGACTACGAGGTCGTCGCCGACGCCCTGGACGCGACCGGGATCAGCGACCTCGCCGACCGCAGCGTGGACGAGCTCTCCGGCGGTCAGCGGCAGCGCGTCTGGATCGCGATGGCCCTCGCGCAGGAGACCGACATCCTGCTGCTGGACGAGCCGACGACGTTCCTCGACGTCGCCCACCAGGTCGAGGTGCTCGACCTGCTCACCGACCTCAGCGTCGCGCGCGGCACCACGATCGTCATGGTGCTGCACGACCTCAACCTCGCCGCACGCTACGCCGACGAGCTGGTGGCCATGAAGGACGGCCGCGTGCACGCGATCGGCGCCCCGCAGGACGTCGTCACCGCCGAGCTCGTGCAGGAGGTCTTCGGCCTCCCCAATCAGATCACCATCGACCCGGTCTCCGGCAAGCCGATGGTCACCCCCATCGGAAGGCATCATGTCCGCTGAATCCACCACGACCGAGCGCCCGACCTACATCCTCACCCGCGCCGAGGTGCGCGGCGTCGACCGCGTCTCCCCGTCGTTCGTGCGGGTGACGCTCGGCGGCGAGGAGCTCAGCGAGCTGGGGACGCCAGGGGAGGTCTACGACAGCCGGGTCAAGCTCGTCTTCCCGCCCGCGTCCGGCGTGCTCGCCGAGATCGATCGGTCGACGTACGACTGGTGGGGCTCGTACCTCGCCGTCCCGGAGGAGGAACGCGGCTCGATGCGCACCTACTCCGTGCGCGAGCTGCGGGTCGCCGACGACGGCCGCACCGAGGTCGACATCGACTTCGTGCTGCACCTCGAGCCCGGACTCACCGGCCCGGCCTCGCGGTGGGCGAGCACCGCCGCAGTGGGGCAGGAGCTGTGGCTGGTCGGCCCGCGCCGGGGCGTCGTCGCGCACGGCGGGGCGGAGTACGCGCCGGGGGCGGCGACCTCGGTGGTCCTCGTCGGGGATGAGACCGCGGCCCCCGCCATCGCCCGCATCCTGGAGGACGCCCCGCGCGACCTCCGCGGCGTCGCCTTCATCGAGGTGCCGTCGCCCGCCGACGTGCTCGCGATCGACGTGCCGGCCGGGGTCGACGTGCACTGGCTCCCGCGCGACATCGGCGAGCCGCACGGCCTTCGCCTAATCCCCGCGGTGCTCGAGTATCTGGGGGATGACGACGCCGGGGACGAGATCCGGGTCACCGACATCGAGGGGGAGGACCTCCTGTGGGAGACCCCCGAGTACTCGAGCCTGGGGGAGGAGATCCCCCGTGAGGACGACCGCGCCGGCCGCTACTTCTGGATCGCGGGCGAGAGCGGTGTCGTGACGACGCTGCGTCGGCACCTCGTGAAGGACCTCGGCGTCGATCGCGCGCAGGTCGCCTTCATGGGCTACTGGCGCCGCGGCGTCGCGATGCGGGGCTGAGATGACCGAGGCCATCGATCGCCACAGCCTGGAGGGGGAGTCCCTCGTCCTCGGCTACGGCCGCACCCGGGTCGTGCACGACGTATCCCTGCGCCTCGCGCCGGGCCGGGTGACCACGCTGATCGGACCGAACGGCAGCGGCAAGTCGACCGTCCTCCGCGCTCTCGCGCGGCTGCACCGCATCGAGGCGGGGACCGTGCGCGTCGGCGGCGCGGAGTCGCGCGACGCCGCCGCCCTCTCCGCCAAGGAGTTCGCGAAGACCGTCGCGATGCTGTCGCAGTCCCGGCCGCACCCGTCCGGGATCGAGGTCTCCGACGTCGTCGCCTACGGCCGCCACCCGCACCGCGGACGGTTCTCCGGCGTGAGCGACGCCGACCGAGCGGCCGTGGCGCGCGCCCTCGCCCTCACCGGCCTCTCCGCCATGGCCGCCCGTCCGGTCGACCAGCTCTCCGGCGGCGAGCTGCAGCGCGTCTGGCTGGCGACCGCACTCGCCCAGGACACCGGGGTGCTGCTGCTCGACGAGCCGACCAACCACCTCGACCTGCGCTACCAGGTGGAGACCCTCGACCTGGTGCGGGAGCTCGCCGACGACCACGGCACCGCGCTCGGCGTCGTGCTGCACGACCTCGACCACGCCGCCTCGGTCGCCGACGACGTCGTGCTGATGCACCGCGGCCGGGTCCACGCGGCGGGGGCGCCCGCCGAAGTGCTCACCGGCGAGAACCTCTCGCACGTGTACGGCCTGCGCATCGACACCGCCCTCGACGAGGAGACCGGGCTGGTGCGGGTGCGTCCGCGCGGTCGCCACCACGGTCGCCTCCGCGCCCCCTCCGCCTCCTGATCCCGACCCCTGAAGGAACCACCGATGAAGAAGACCTCCCTCGCCGTGCTCGCCCTCGGCGGCGCCCTCACCCTCGCGCTCGCCGGCTGCGGCACCACGCAGACGCCGTCCGCCGAGGGATCGGACGCCCCGACCTCGACGAGCGCGGGCTGCACGGACGACACCACGAGCACCTCGACCGGGGCGGTCTCCGTCACCGACGACCTCGGACGCACGGTCGAGCTCGACACGCCGGCCGAGCGGATCGCGGTGCTCGAGTGGCAGCAGATCGAGGACGCCCTGTCGCTGTGCGTGACGCCGGTCGCGGTGGCCGACGCCGAGGGGTACAGCACCTGGGTCACCGCGGAGGAGCTGCCGGAGGGCGTCGTCGACGTGGGCACCCGCCAGGAGCCGAACCTGGAGACGCTGTTCGGCACCGACCCCGACCTCGTGATCGTCGAGGTCAGTGCCGCGGACGACCCCATCGTCGCGCAGCTCGAGGCCTACGACGTGCCCGTGCTCGCGACGATCGGCGCCGATGCGAAGGACCCGATCACCAAGATGCTGAACACCTTCGACCTCATCGCCCAGGTCACCGGCCGCGGGGAGCGGGCCGACGTCGTCACCGAGGAGTTCCAGGAGCACCTCGACACCGCGAAGGCCGAGCTCGCCGACCGCGACCTCGCCACCACCGACTTCGTGTTCTTCGACGGCTGGGTCGACGGCGGCAACGTGGCGCTGCGTCCGTTCGGCCAGGGTTCGCTCGTCGGCGAGGTGGGCGAGGAGCTCGGGCTGACGAACGCCTGGACCGGCGAGGTCGACCCCGTGTACGGCCTCGGGCAGACCGATGTCGAGGGCATGACGACGGTCGGCGACGCGAACCTGTTCTACACCGGCACCGCGGACCCGGATTCCGAGAGCTTCGTCGACGCCCTCGCGGACAACCCCGCGTGGACCTCGCTTCCCGCGGTGGCGGAGGACCGCCTGACCGCGTTCCCGGCAGGTATCTGGACCTTCGGCGGCCCGCGCTCGACCGCGCAGATCATCGACGGCTACCTCGAGGTGCTCTCGAAGTGACGGAGACCCTCCGCCTCGACGACGCGACGGCGACCGCGGAGCCTGACGCCCCGGCGTCCGCCGTCCGCGTGGGGGCGGAGGGTCGGAAGCCCGCGGTGTGGACGGGCGTCGGCGTGCTCGTCGCTCTCGCCGTCGTGCTGGTGGCGGTCGCCTGCTGGCACCTCACGCAGGGCACGAGCGGCGCAGTGTTCGCTGGCGCCGACGTCCTCTGGGGATCGCGGGTGCCGCGGCTCGCCGCCGGCGTCGCGGTGGGCGTGGCCCTCGGCGTCGCCGGCATCCTGCTGCAGTCCCTCGCCCGCAATGCCCTCGCGTCACCCGACACGCTCGGCGTGACCGCCGGGGCCTACCTCGCCGTCACGGCGCTCGCCACGTTCGGGATCGCCGTGCCGGTGTGGGCCTCCGGGGCGGTGGCGTTCGCGGGCGGCATCGTCGCCGCGGGCATCGTGCTCGGACTCGCCGGAGGGGCGGGGTCGTCCACGACCCGCCTCATCCTCGCGGGCTCTGCGCTGGCGCTCGCCTTCCAGGCCGCGACCTCGACCCTGCTCATCCTGTTCGACGAGGAGACCAAGGGACTGCTCGCCTGGGGGAGCGGGAGCCTGTCGCAGCTCGGACTCACCGCGTTCCTGCAGGCGGCTCCGGTCGTCGTGGTCGTCACGGTGCTGGCCCTCGTGCTCGCGCGGCGCCTCGACATCCTGTCCCTGGGCGACGACACCGCCTCGTCGCTCGGCGTGCCGATCCGGTCGACCAGGACCATCGGGATCCTCCTCGCGGTCACCCTCACGGCGGTCGCGGTGACGCTCGCCGGGCCGATGGGCTTCGTCGGGCTGTGTGCGCCGGTGCTCGCGCGGCTGCTGACGCGGGTGGTGCCGAGCCTGAACCGCCATCTGCTGCTGATCCCCGCGTCGGGGCTCCTCGGCGCCCTCGTCGTCATCCTCTCCGACGCCCTCCTGCGCGCGCTGATCGGCGCGGAGGCCGCGATCCTCATCCCGACCGGCGTCGCGACGACGCTGCTCGGCGCGATCGTGCTCGTGCTCATGGCCCGACGCCTCCGCGACGCCGGTGCCACGCGCGAGCCTCCGCGGGTGCGCTTCGGGGTGCGCAGCCGCCTGCGCTTCCGGATCACCCTCGCCCTCGTCGCCCTCGGCGTGGTCGGGGTGCTGCTGCTCGGACTGCTCGCCGGGCACACCTGGCTGCTCACCGGCGACATCGCGCTATGGCTGCAGGGGCAGGCTCCCGCGCCCATCGCCTTCGCCCTCGACGAGCGCGCGCCGCGGATCGTGGCCGCCGTGGTCGCCGGCGCCGCGCTCGCGCTCTCCGGCGCCGTGATCCAGGGGGTGAGCCGCAACCCGCTCGCCGACCCGGGCATCCTCGGCGTCACCGGCGGCGGCGGGCTCGGCGCGGTGCTGGTGATCACGAGCATCACGTCGTCGACGGGCGGGATGATCGCGGGAGCCGTCCCCGGCTCGCTGCTCGCCTTCGCCCTCGTCTACCTGCTGTCGTGGCGGGGCGGCCTGAACGCGGACCGTTTCCTGCTCATCGGCATCGGGGTCTCGTACTTCACGGTCTCCCTCACGACCTTCTTCCTGCTGCGCTCGAACCCGTGGGACACCCCGAAGATCTACACCTGGCTCTCCGGGACGACGTACGGGCGGGTGTGGGAGCAGGTCATCCCGCTGGCGATCGTCCTCGTGATCGCGGTGCCGTTCGTGGTGATGAGTCGCCGGGAGCTCGACGTGCTGTCGCTCGATGAGGACACCCCGCGACTGGTCGGCATCCGGCTGGAGCCCGTCCGGTTGACGCTGCTGCTGGTGGCGGCCGTCCTCGCGGCGCTGAGCGTGACGGCGATCGGGGTCATCGGCTTCGTGGGGCTCGTGGCGCCGCACGCGGCGCGGGCCCTGGTGGGCGCGCGGCACTCGCGAGTGATCCCGACGGCGGTGCTCCTCGGCGGGCTGCTCGTGGGCATCGCGGACACGATCGGCCGGACGGTGATCGCCCCCGCGCAGCTTCCGGCGGGTCTCGTGGTCGCGCTGATCGGTGCCCCGTACTTCGTCTGGCTGCTCTGGCGCTCCCGCTGACCCGCTTCGAATCGCCCGAATGGCCCCATCTCCGGAGGAAATGGGGCCATTCGGGCGATTCGAACGAGGGTTACCGGGCCAGGAACTGCGTCAGGGCGGCGTTGACCTCGTCGGCGTGGGTCCAGAGGAGGCCGTGCGGGGCGCCCTCGACCTCGACGTACTCGGCCTCGGGCACGGCCTGGCGGAAGCGGCGGGCGGTCGCGTCGATCGGCAGGATGTTGTCCTTCGTGCCGTGCAGGATCAGCGTGGGCTTGGCAGCGGCGGCCACGGCCTTCACGTCGTCGCGGAAGTCCTCGATCCAGGTCGGGACCACGGCGTAGGCGGCGACCGGGGCGCTGGTGACGGACAGGTTCCAGTTCGCGTCGACGACCTGCTGGCTGATGCGCGTGCCGAGGTTCTCGTCGAGGTTGTAGAAGTCCTTGTAGAACTGGGTGAACCAGGAGTAGCGGTCGCCCTTGGCGGCGGCCTCGATCCCGTCGAAGACCCCCTGCGGCACGCCCTCGGGGTTGTCGTCGCGCTGCACGAGGAAGGGCTCGAGCGACGCGAGGAAGGCGAGCTTCGCGACGCGCTCGTGGCCGTAGCGGCCGACGTAGCGGGCGAGCTCGCCGGTGCCCATGGAGAAGCCGACGAGCACGACGTCGCGGAGGTCGAGGGTCTCGAGCACGGTGTTCAGATCGGCGGCGAAGGTGTCGTAGTCGTAGCCGGAGCCGACCTTGGAGGACTGTCCGAAGCCGCGGCGGTCGTACGTGATGACGCGGTACCCCTGGGCGAGGAGCTCGCGGGTCTGGCGCTCCCAGCTGTGCCCGTTGAGCGGGTAGCCGTGGATCAGCACGACGGGCTGACCGCTGCCCTGGTCTTCGTAGTAGAGCTCGATCGGGGTGGTGTTCTCGGTGCCGACGGTGATGTAACCCATGATGTGTTCCTTCCGATGCCGGTGAGAACGATCGTTCTCGCCTGATGTGATCAATCTAGAGAACGTTCGTTCTCATGTCAAGTAGACTTCTGGACATGACCGAAGACGAGGCGCGCGAACGCATCCTCTCCGCCGCGGAGGAGCTCTACTACCGCAAGGGCTATGCGGCGGTCGGCATGGACGAGCTCCGGTCCGCCGCCGGGGTGTCGCTGCGGCGCCTCTATTCGCTGTTTCCGGCGAAGACGGACATCGTCGCGGCGGTGCTGACGCGGAAGCACGCCGAGTGGGAGCAGGGGCTCACCGCCGCCGTGGCGCAGAGCGGCGACGACCCGCGCGCCCGCCTCCTCGCGGTCTACGGCTACCTGGAGGACTGGTTCTGCAGCGACGGGTTCCGGGGCTGCGCCTTCATCAACGCATTCGGCGAGCTCGGGGGCACGAGTCCCGAGGTCGCCGGCATCGTCCGCGCGCACAAGGCGTCGTTCCAGCAGTACATGGCGGAGCTCGTCGCGGCGACCGGCGCCCCGGTGGGCCTGGCCGCCCAGCTCTCTCTCCTCGCGGAGGGCGCGCAGAGCACCGCGGCCATCGGCGCCGACCCGGAGGCCGCCGTGCACGCACGCCGCGCCGCCGAGGTCCTGATCGACGCCGCCCTCGCTCCGGCCTGATGCCCATTCGCTAACCTGGTTAGCGAAACGAAGGGGCACTGTCAAGGCCACTTCCTTCCGTCCCCGTCCGGCGTAGGGTGCGGGCATGGAGACCTCGACGAAGGGCATCGCCCGCCAGAGCCTCGTGATCGCCGCCGCCGTGTTCATGCTGATCGCCGCGGCCATCGGCGCCGGCGCCTTCGGCGGTGACTCCGTCGATGAGCTGCAGAACGGCGCGCTCTCGGCCCAAGGCTCGTACCTCGCCCCCGCCGGACCGGCCTTCTCGATCTGGTCGCTCATCTATGTGGGACTCCTCGCCTACACCGTGTGGCAGGCGCTCCCCGCGCAGCGCCGCGACGAGCGACAGCAGGCGGTCGGCGGCTGGATCGCCCTCTCGATGGTGCTCAACGGCCTCTGGCTCGTGACCGCGCGCTACCTGACGCTGTGGCTGACCGTGCTCGTGATCGCGCTCCTGCTCGCGACGCTCGCCCGCGTCATCGTGCTCCTCGGCCGGTTCCCCGCCCGCAATCTCGCTGATCGCCTCCTCACCGACGGGGCCAACGGCCTGCACTTCGGCTGGGTCACCATCGCGACGGTCGCCAACACCGCCGCCTGGCTCACCCAGACGGTCCCGGAGATCGGAGCGGGTGCCCCCGACGCTTGGGCCGTCGCCGTGCTCGTGGTCGTGCTGGTGATCGGCGCCGCATCGGCCTGGTTCACCGGACGCCTCGCGCCGGCGCTCGCGACCGCCTGGGGTCTGAGCTGGCTCGCGGTCGGGCGTCTCACGGGCGAGCCGGAGAGCACGCCCACCGCCGTTACCGCGATCATCGTGGCCGTCCTGCTCGTCGTCGTCGGTGTCGTGGCGGTCCTCCGTCGGCGTCGCATCGCGGGCACGCACGATCGCGCGCCGCTCGGTCGCTAGAGGACCAGCCGGTAGCCCATTCCCGACTCCGTCAGCAGGTGGACGGGCGTCGAAGGCTCGCGCTCCAGCTTCTTGCGGAGCTGGGACATGTACAGCCGCAGGTAGCCGGAGTCGGACACCTGGGCACTGCCCCAGATCTCCTTGAGGAGATCCTGCCGGGTCACCAGCGCGCCCGGATGCCGCGCGAGGTGCTCGAGCATCCGCCACTCGGTCGGCGTGAGGTGCACCCGGGCGCCGGCGCGGGTCACGGTCTTCGTGGCGAGGTCGACGACGACATCCCCGAACGCGACCACGGACTCCCCGTTCGCGGCGACCGCGCGGCGGGAGAGCGCCCGCAGCCGGGCCAGCAGTTCATCCACCTGGAAGGGCTTCGTGACGAAGTCGTCCGCCCCCGCGTCCAGCGCCTCCACCTTGTCGGCCGAGCCCGTCCGCCCCGACACGACGATGATGGGCACGCTCGTCCAGCCGCGGAGGGCCTGGATCACCTCGATGCCGTCGAGCCGGGGCATGCCGAGGTCGAGCATGATGAGGTCGGGATGGCTCTGCGCTGCGGCGGCGATCGCGGCGGCGCCATCGGCGGCCACGACGACCTCGTAGCCGTGCGCCGCGAGGGTGATCCGCAGCGCCCGCACCATCTGCGGGTCGTCGTCGGCGATGAGGAGCTTCACTCCGTCCCCTCCGTGTCGGAAGACCCTGCGGCGAGCGGCAGGGAGATGACCATGGTGAGTCCGCCCCCTGGGGTGTCCTCCGGAGTCAGGCTACCGCCCATGCCCTCCGTGAAACCGCGCGACAGGGCGAGCCCGAGCCCGAGCCCCGCTGTGTTGTCGGTGTCGCCGAAACGCTGGAACGGCTGGAAGACGGCATCGCGGCGTTCCGGCGCGATGCCCTCGCCGCGGTCGATGATCCGGAGCTCCGCCCGATCCCCCAGCCGACTGCTCGACACGAGCACGCGACTGCCGTCGGGAGCGTGACGGTGGGCGTTGGCGAGCACGTTCACGAGTACCCGCTGCAAGAGCACGGGGTCCGCGTGCAGCGGCGGCAGGTCGGGGTCCAGGGCGAGCTCGACGTCGGCGGGGCCGAGACCGAGCTCGTCCACCGCGGCGAGCACGGGGCCGGCCGCGTCGATCCGCTGGGCCGAGACCGCGAGCACTCCCGCCTCCACGCGGCTCACGTCGAGGAGATCGGTGACGAGGGCGGAGAGGGTCGCGAGGCTCTCGTCCGCGGTCTCCAGCAGCTCCGCGCGGTCCTCCGCGGACAGGCCGTGCGCGCCGCGGAGCCCGCCGATCGCGGCGACCGCCGAGGCCAGCGGTCGGCGCAGGTCGTGACTGACGGCGGAGAGCAGGGCGCTGCGGACCTGGTCGGTCTCGGCGAGGGCTTCCGCCTCCCGCGCGGTCGCGCGGAGATCGGTGTGCTCGATGGCGGCGGAGAGCTGGGCGACGATCGCGTCGAGCAGTCGGCGCTCCGGACCGGCGATCGGCTCCCCGTTGAGCTCCAGCACGGCGCGCGGGCCGCCACCGGACGCGACCCCGACCGGGATGGTGGTGGCGCGGCCGTCCGGTACCGGCTCGCCGTCGCTGGCCAGCACCTCGCCGGAGGGGGTGAGCAGCCGCACCCCGCTCAGCCCGAACGCCTCCCGCGTGCGGCTGACGAGGGCGAGCACGGCGTTGTCGCCGCGGAGCACGTTCCCGGCGACGGCCGCGAGGAGCTCCGCCTCGGCGGTCGCCCGCTGCGCGGTCCGCGCCCGGCGGGCGGCCTGGTCGACGATGAGGCTCACGAGGATCGCGATGATGACATAGAGGGTGAGCGCGAGCACGTGCAGCGGGTGCGCGATCGTGATCGTGAACAGCGGGGCGACGAAGAGGAAGTCGAGGGTGATGCCGGAGAGCACCGCCGCGAACACGGCGGGACGGATGCCGCCGATGAGGGCGACCACCACGACGAGCAGCTGGTAGGCGAGCACCTCCGCCGTGATCGACTCGGGGCTGCGGACGGTGAACATCAGCCAGGACAGCAGCGGGCCGAACACGAGGGCCACGCCGAAGCCCAGCGCCTGCCGACGCCAGCCGAGCGCACCGCCGGTGATGCGGGGGAGGGCGAGCCGGCCGCCCGCCGCGGCGTGGGTCACGATGTGCACGTCGATGTCGCCCGAGCGGCGGATGACCTCGGCGCCGATCCCCGGCCCGGTGAGGGCGGCGGCGAGGCGGCCGCGCCGGCTCACCCCGATCACGAGCTGCGTGGCGTCGGCACTCTGCGCGAACTCGACGAGCGTCGCCGGGATGTCGTCCCCGACCACCTGGTGGTACGTGCCGCCGAGGGACTCGACGAGGGAGCGCTGCGCGGCGAGGGCGCCGGGGGTCTCGTCGCGCAGTCCGTCCTGGGCGGTCACGTGCACGGCGAGCAGCTCCCCGCCGGCGGAGCGTGCGGCGATGCGGGCCCCGCGGCGCAGCAGCGTCTCGCCCTCCGGGCCGCCGGTGAGGGCGACGACCACCCGCTCGCGCGCCTGCCAGGCTCCCGCGATGCCCTGTTCGGCGCGATAGCTGCGGAGCGCGCTGTCGACCTCGTCGGCGAGCCACAGCAGGGCGAGCTCCCGCAGGGCGGTGAGGTTGCCGAGCCGGAAGTAGTGCGAGAGGGCGGCGTCGACCCGCTCAGCGGGGTAGACGAGACCTGCGGCGAGCCGGTCGCGGAGCGTCTGCGGTGCGAGGTCG
The DNA here is from genome assembly GCF_025143875.1 of Microbacterium meiriae. Lineage (NCBI taxonomy): Bacteria > Bacillati > Actinomycetota > Actinomycetes > Micrococcales > Microbacteriaceae > Microbacterium > Microbacterium meiriae. The sequence goes on from NZ_JAMBDU010000032.1 coordinate 13,066, forward strand.
ACGACCTCGATCTCGTCGGCGGCGCGGACGACCGCGTCCGGGATGGTCTCGCGCTGGGCGATCCCGGTGATCTTCTCCACGACCGCGTTCAGCGACTCGATGTGCTGCACGTTCACGGTGGTGACGACGTCGATCCCCGCGTCCAGCAGCTCCTCGACGTCCTGCCAGCGCTTGGGGTTCCGCGAGCCGGGGGCGTTCGTGTGCGCGAACTCGTCCACCAGAGCGATCTCCGGGGCGAGGGAGAGCACCGCATCGAGGTCGAGCTCGGAGAGGGTGACCCCGCGATGGGCGTCCTCGCGCCGCGGCACCTCGGGCAGGCCGGAGGTGAGGGCGGCCGTGGCCGCACGGCCGTGGGTCTCCACGATCGCGATGACCACGTCGCGGCCTTCCTCGCGGAGTCGCCGACCCTCGGCGAGCATCTCGAAGGTCTTCCCGACGCCCGGCGCGGCGCCGAGGAGGACGCGCAGTCGTCCGCGGCGGTTCCGGTCCGTCGCGGGGCGCGGCGGCCGCTCTGCGCTCATGCACCCTCCCGGTCGTCGAGTGCGAGATTCAGCTCCGCGACGTTGATGCGCTCCTCGCCGAGGAACCCCAGGTCCCGCCCTTGAATCCTAGACTCCACGAGGGCCCGCACCTCGTCTTCGGACAGGTCGCGGGCGGCGGCCACCCGCGGCACCTGGAGCAGGGCGTACGCGACGCTGATGTGCGGGTCGAGGCCGGAGCCGGACGCGGTCACGGCATCCGCGGGGACCGCGGACGGATCGACGCCCTCTCTGGCGGCGACCTCGGCCTTCCGCGCGGCGATGGCGGCGACGAGGTCGGGGTTCTCCGGCCCGAGGTTGCTGCCGCCGGACGACGCCCCGTCGTACCCGTCGCCGGCCGCCGAGGGGCGGGACTGGAAGTACTCGGGCAGGGCTTCACCGTCGGCATCCGTGAAGGACTGGCCGAGGAGCGCGCTGCCCCGGTCGCCGGGGAGCATCGAGCCGTTCGCCTGTGCGGGGAGGAGGAGCTGGCCGATGCCGGTGACGAGCAGCGTGTACCCGACGCCGAGGACGAGGGTGAGGACGAGCATCGCGCGGACGGCGACACCGGCGGTGCGCATCGTGGTGCGGGTGGTGGACGACATGGCGTTCCTTTCAGGCCCGGTCAGAAGCCGGGGAGGAGGCTGACGAGGAGGTCGATGAGCTTGATGCCGACGAACGGGGCGATGACGCCGCCGAGGCCGTAGACGAGCAGGTTCCGCTGCAGGATCTGCGAGGCGCTCGCCGGCCGGTACTTCACGCCGCGCAGCGCGAGCGGGATGAGGAACACGATCACGATGGCGTTGAAGATGATCGCGCTCGTGACCGCGGAGGCCGGGGAGTGCAGCTGCATGATGTTCAGCGCCGCGAGTCCGGGGAACACCCCCATGAACATCGCCGGGATGATGGCGAAGTACTTCGCGATGTCGTTCGCGAGCGAGAACGTCGTCAGCGCGCCGCGGGTGATGAGCAGCTGCTTCCCGATGCGGACGATGTCGATGAGCTTGGTCGGGTCGGAGTCGAGGTCGACCATGTTGCCGGCTTCCTTGGCCGCCGAGGTGCCCGTGTTCATCGCGACGCCGACGTCGGCCTGGGCGAGCGCGGGAGCGTCGTTCGTGCCGTCCCCGGTCATCGCGACGAGACGTCCGCCCTCCTGTTCCCGGCGGATGAGGTCGAGCTTGTCCTCCGGGGTGGCCTCGGCGAGGTAGTCGTCGACGCCGGCCTCGGCCGCGATGGCCTTCGCGGTGAGGGGGTTGTCTCCGGTGATCATGACCGTGCGGATGCCCATGCTGCGCAGCTCGTCGAACCGCTCTCGGAGGCCGTCCTTGACGATGTCCTTGAGGTGCACGACCCCGAGGATCCGCGCGTCCACAGCCTGGGTCCCGGAATCGGAGTGGGTCCCTGAGCCTGTCGAAGGGCCTGAGTCCGGCTGGGTCCCTGAGCCTGTCGACGGGCCTGAGTCCGGCTGGGTCCCTGAGCCTGCCGAAGGGCCCTGCACCGCGACGACGAGGGGCGTGCCGCCGCCCGAGGCGACGTCGTCGGTGAGGGTCGCGAGCTCGGGGCCGGGGGTCTGCCCCAGCCAGGCCGCCACGGCCGAGGCGGCACCCTTGCGGATCTGCGTGCCGTCGGCGAGGTCGAGACCGCTCATGCGCGTCTGCGCCGTGAACGGGACGACGACGGCGTCCGCCGGCGCCTCCACCCGGATCCCGCGGGCGGCGGCGAGTTCGACGATCGATGCGCCCTCCGGCGTCGGGTCGGCGAGCGAGGAGAGGGCGGCGGTGCGCAGCAGCTCCTCGGCGTCCACCCCGGTGAGCGGCAGCACGGCGTGGGCGCGGCGGTTGCCGTGGGTGATGGTGCCGGTCTTGTCGAGGAGCAGCGTGGTGACGTCGCCCGCGGCCTCCACCGCCCGCCCCGACATCGCCAGCACGTTCCGCTGCACGAGCCGGTCCATGCCCGCGATGCCGATGGCGGAGAGGAGGGCGCCGATGGTGGTCGGGATGAGGCAGACGAGCAGGGCGATGAGGACAGGGATGCTCACGGGCGACGCGGCGTACGACGCGATCGGGTTCAGCGCGAGGACCACGACGACGAAGACGATCGACAGGCTCGCGAGGAGGATGTTCAGCGCGATCTCGTTTGGGGTGCGCTGTCGGCTCGCCCCCTCGACGAGGGCGATCATGCGGTCGACGAACGTCTCGCCGGGCTTCGACGTGATGCGCACGACGATCCGGTCCGACAGCACCCGGGTGCCGCCGGTGACAGCACTGCGGTCGCCGCCGGACTCGCGGACGACGGGGGCGCTCTCGCCGGTGATGGCCGACTCGTCGACCGTCGCGATGCCCGCGACGATGTCGCCGTCGCCCGGGATCAGTTCGCCCGCGGAGACGATCACGAGGTCGTCGCGCTGCAGCTCCGCCGACGACACCGTCTCCGTCGGCGCTTCGACGAGCTCGGCGACCCACCCGGCGTCCCCCTGGGTCCCCGAGCCGATGTTCTGGGTCCCTGAGCCTGTCGAAGGGCCCACCACCCGTCGCGCCATCGTCTGGGTGCGGGTGTTCCGCAGGCTCGCGGCCTGGGCCTTGCCGCGCCCTTCGGCGACCGACTCCGCGACGTTCGCGAAGAACACGGTCAGCCAGAGCCAGAGCGCGATGCCCCAGGTGAACGCCGCCGGGACGGGGGTGCCGCCGGAGGAGGCGGGCGCGCCGAGGAAGGGCTCCGCGATCGCGAGGACGGTCGTGAACGCGGCGCCGACCCAGACGAGGAGCATCACGGGGTTGCGGACGAGCGTCGCGGGGTTGAGCTTCCGGACGGCACCGGGGAGCGCCTGCACGAGCTGGGCGCCGCCGAAGGAGCGCGGCGGACGGGCGGGGACGGCAGGGGCGTCCTGCTGTTCGGGAGGGGTGGTGAGGAGGGTCATGGTCAGAGTCCTTCGGCGAGCGGTCCCAGTGCGAGCACGGGGAAGTAGGTGAGGGCCGTCACGACGACGGTCACGGTGAGGAGCAGGCCGACGAACTGCGGCCGGTGGGTGGGGAGCGTGCCGGTCGTGGCCGGCACCCGCTCCTGCGCGGCGAACGACCCGGCGAGAGCCAGCACGAGCACGATCGGGAGGAAGCGCCCGAGCAGCATCGCGACGCCCAGGGCGGTGTTGAACCACGGAGTGTTCGCGGTGAGCCCCGCGAACGCGGAGCCGTTGTTGTTCGCGGCGGAGGTGAACGCGTAGAGCACCTCGCTCATGCCGTGCACGCCCGGGTTGAGGATGCTCGTGGACTCCACGTCCTCCCGGATCCCGGGGATCGCGAAGCTCAGGGCCGTGCCGCCGAGGACGAGCGCCGGGACCACGAGGATGTAGAGGCTCGCGAGGGTCATCTCCCGCGGTCCGATGCGCTTCCCGAGCCACTCCGGGGTGCGGCCGACGAGCAGCCCGCCGACGAAGACCGCGACGATCGCGAGCACGAGCATCCCGTACAGACCGGAGCCGACGCCGCCCGGAGCGACCTCGCCGAGCATCATGTTCAGCATCGGCATCATGCCGCCGAGCGCGGTGTACGAGTCGTGCATCGAGTTCACGGCCCCGGTCGAGGTGAGGGTGCTCGCGCTGCCGAAGAGGGTCGAGCCGAGGATGCCGAAGCGCTGCTCCTTGCCCTCCATCGCCGCCCCGGCGAGCTCGGGGGCGGAACCGCGTCCCGCCAGCTCCAGGGCCGAGAGCGCGGCGAGCGAGGCGAGGAACAGGGTGCCCATGACCGCGACGATCGCGTAGCCCTGCCGGTGGTCGCCGACCAGTCGGCCGAACGCGCGGGGGAGGGCGAACGGGATCACCAGGATCAGCAGCACCTCGAGGAGGTTCGTCCACCCGGTCGGGTTCTCGAAGGGGTGGGCGGAGTTCGCGTTGAAGAAGCCGCCGCCGTTGGTGCCGAGCAGCTTGATGGCCTCCTGCGACGCGACCGGACCGCCGGGGATCGTCTGCGTGCCGCCGGAGACCGTGGCGACGTCGGTGAAGCCGTTCACGTTCTGGATCACGCCGCCCGCGAGCAGGGCCACCGCGCCGATCAGGGCGAGCGGGAGGAGCAGCCGCCCCAGGCCGCGGGTGAGGTCGACCCAGAAGTTGCCGATCGTCGCGGAGCCGCGGCGCGCGAGCCCGCGGACGAGAGCGATGGCGATGGTGAGGCCGACGGCGGCGGAGACGAAGTTCTGCACCGTGAGGCCCGCGAGTTGCACCGTGTAGCCCATGGTCTGCTCGGGCGAGTACGACTGCCAGTTGGTGTTCGCGACGAAGGACGCGGCGGTGTTGAACGCGAGTCCCTCCGGCACGGCGGGCAGGCCGAGCGCGGCGGGGAGGAAGGCCTGGAGCCGCTGCAGTCCGTAGACGAGCAGGAGTCCGACGAGCGAGAACAGCAGCACGCTGCGGGCGTAGGCGCGCCAGGTCTGCTCGGAGCGGGGGTCGACGCCGATCAGCCGGTAGAGCGCGCGCTCGACGCGCAGGTCGCGGCCGGAGGTGTAGACGTGCGCGATGTAGTCGCCGAGGGGGCGGTAGAGGAGCACGAGTACGACCACGACGGCCGTGATCTGGAGGACGCCGTACAGGACCGTCGCGTCCATCAGAAGCGCTCCGGGGCGACGAGCGCCACGACCAGGTAGACGACCGCGGCGACGGCGAGGACCGCGGCGAGGATCTCGAAGACGATCATGCGCGGTCCACCGCCTTGGCGATGAGGGACACGAGGGCGAACAGCGCCAGGGTCAGCGCGAGGTAGATGATGTCGAGCACGTCCTCGATCCAACTGCGCCGCCCCGCCGCATCCCTCGATCCTCACGTTTCCCCTACGCCCACCCCCCGGATGCATGCGGGTTGCTCACGGAGACGGCCTTCGAATCGCGCACCTGGTCCCAAACCCGCCGCCGATGCAGCCAGGTGCGCGATTCGAAAGGGGGCGTCGGCCCTATGCTCACGAGGTGGGGATCAGAAGGATGCGGATCGGGACGGGGACGGGGATCGTCGCCGGGCTCGTGGTGGCCGCGCTCGTGTGCGTGCTCACGGGGTTCCTGCCGCGCACGGACGCCGGTGCGCTCGGGGACCGGATCGCGCCCGTGCTGGGGTTCGTCGTCGCGATCACGATCGTCGCCGAGCTCGCCCGTGACGCGGCGGTGTTCGACGTCGTCTCGCAGCGCCTCGCGCGCTGGGGTCGCGGCCGCGTGGTGGTGCTGTGGGCGCTGGTGGTCGTGCTCGCCGTGGTGAGCACCGTGTTCCTCTCGCTCGACACGACCGCCGTGATCGTCACGCCCGTGGTCGTCGTGCTGGCGCAGAGCATCGGCGTCTCCCCGCTGCCGTTCGCCCTGGCCACCGTCTGGCTCGCCAACACCGCGTCCCTCGCCCTGCCGGTCTCGAACCTCACGAACCTGCTCGCCGCGCCCGCGATGGGGGAAGGGCCGGGGGCGTTCATCGCGCTGAGCTGGGCGCCCACGCTCGTGGGGATCCTGGTGCCGGTCGCGATCCTCACCGTCCTGCAGCGGCGCACGGTCTTCGGCACGTATGAGATGCCCGAGCCCCGACGCCCCGCCGATCCGACGCTGTTCTGGAGCGCCACCGGCATCCTCGTCGTGCTGATGCCGCTGCTCGCGCTCACCCACGACGTGTGGATCCCCGCCACGGTCGCGGCTCTCGCGTTGATCGCGCTGTTCGCCGTCCGTCGTCGCCACGCCCTGCGATTGTCCCTCGTCCCGTGGCAGGCGCTCGCGCTCGCCGCGTCGCTGTTCGTCCTGGTCGAGTCCGCGCACGCGCAGGGGCTGCTCGACTTCCTGACCTCACCGACCGCGAAGGGCGACTCTCTCGGCGACCTTTTCCGGCTCGCGGCGCTGGGAGCCGTGAGCGCGAACGCGATCAACAACCTCCCGGCCTACCTCGTGCTCGAACCCGCGGCAGGGGACCCGGTCGCCTTGATGGCCCTGCTGATCGGTGTGAACCTCGGTCCGCTCATCACGCCGTGGGCCTCGCTGGCGACGCTCCTCTGGCACCATCGCGTGACGGCGCTCGGGGTCGAGATCCGCTGGGGCCGCTTCGCGCTCTGGGGGGCCGTCGCCGCGGTGCCCACCGTCGTCCTGGCCACGCTCGTCCTCTGACCCCGTTTCGAATCGCGCACTGTGCTGCATATCCGGCCGAGATGGAGAACAGTGCGCGATTCGAACGGGGGTCAGACGCGACGCATCTCGGCGGCCAGCGCGGGGTGAGCGGCGTCGAAGCGGGCGGCGATGCGCTCGCGCACCTCGGGGGCCTTGTTCTGGCTGAGCTTGGCGCGGGCGTCGAACCGGGTGACCCGGAGCCGCAAGCCGACCGTGCCCTTCGCGGCCCTCCGGGTGCCCGGTTCGTCCTCCGCGAGGCTCCGCCCGTGGGGCTGCCCACCCTCGAAGTGGTCGGTGAGCCGGGTGAGCATGGCGTAGTTCTCCTCCGCGGTCAGGATCTCGGGGGCGCCGGAGAGGTGCGCGGTGACGTGGTTCCAGGTCGGGACGAGGTCTCCCGGCGCGTACAGACTCGAGGACACGTAGTCGTGCGGCCCCTGGATGATCACCAGGACCTCGTGTCGTCCGAGCTCGTGGAGCTCGTCGTCGGGGCGTCCGAAGTGGGTCACGAGCACGATGCCGTCCTCGTCCTCGTCGAGCAGAACGGGGTAGTGCGAGGCGACGAGACCGGTGGAGGTCGGCGAGACGAACGTCGCCCACGGGTGCGCGCGGATGAGGCGCTTGACCTCCTCCGGGTCGGTCATGAGGTAGCGGGGGGTGTGACGCATGGCGCCTCCTGTCGGGTGGGGGTGGGGGTGGGGGGAGAACTGCGGGTGCGGACGGCGAGTCCGGCGCACACGACGACCGCGACTCCGCCGAGCACCGTGGCCAGGCCGACGTCCTCGTGGAAGAGGAAGGATGCCCAGGTGATGCCCATGACGGGCTGCACGAGCTGGATCTGGCTCACCTGTGCCATGGGTCCCATCGCGAGGCCGCGGTACCAGGCGAAGAATCCGAGGAACATGCTGACCGCGGCCAGGTAGCCGAACGCGAGCCAGGCGGTGGGGGTGGCGACGGGCGGTGCGGCGACCCCGGCGGCGATGGCCACCGCGAGCATGACGGGAGCGGCGAGCACGAGTGCCCAGGAGATCGTCTGCCAGGCACCGAGCTCGCGCGCGAGCAGGCCGCCCTCCGCGTAGCCGACGGCCGCGGCGATCACGGCCCCGAACAGCTGGAGGTCGGCGGGGCGGAGCGCGCCGGGCGTGCCGTTCTGCAGCGTCGCGAAGACGAGGGCCGCGGCGGCGCCGAGGAGTGCGAAGACCCAGAACGAGGGGGACGGGCGCTCCCGGGTGCGCAGCACGACGGCGACCGCGGTCGCGGCCGGCAGGAGGCCGATCACGACCGCGCCGTGACTCGCGGGCGTGGTGATCATGGCGAACGAGGTCAGCAGGGGGAAGCCGGCGACCACTCCGAGGGCGACGATCGCGAGTCGCGCCCACTGGGCCGGGTTCGGCGGCTGCTGGCGTGTGACGAGGAGGACGAGTGCGGCGAGCACAGCGGCGACGACCGCGCGGGCGGAGCCGATGAACAGCGGCGAGAGTCCGCCGCCGAGCGCGATCCGGGTGAACGGGAGCGTGAACGAGAAGGCGACGACGCCCAGGAGGCCCCAGGCGGGACCGGCGGCGCGGGATAGCAGTGTTCCGTTCGGACGGATAACGCTACTGTGTTCTTTCATGAGTCAGGATAGCACCGCACGCATCGTGGCCGGCCTCCGGACCTGGGTCGCCGCCGCCGCACCCGGCGCCCGCCTCCCCTCCAACCGCGCGCTGACGGCCGAGTACGCCGCGAGCCCCGTGACCGTGCAGAAGGCGGTGCAGCAGCTCGTCCGCCTCGGGCTCGTCGAGGCGCGACCCGGGGTCGGCACCTTCGTCCGCGCGGCGCGCACGGTCCTGCCGGCGGACTACAGCTGGCAGGCCGGGGCTCTTGGCGCGGCCGCCGTGCGCCTGGACGGTCTCTCCTCGGCGCAGCGCCCGACCTCGCCGGACGCGATCGGGTTGCACTCCGGGTATCCCGCTCCGGATCTCCTCCCCGAGCGGCTCGTCCGGCAGGCCCTGGTGCGCGCCTCCCGGACCGCGTCCGCTCTCACCCGCTCTCCCGCGGCCGGCGAGCCCGGACTGCAGGAGTGGTTCGCGGCGGAGCTGGCCGCGGCGGCCCCGGCCGGGATCACGGTGCCGACCGCCCGCGACGCCGTCATCATCTCCGGGAGTCAGAGCGGACTGAGCTCCATCTTCCGGGCGGTCGTCGGCGTCGGCCGGCCGCTGCTCATCGAGTCGCCGACGTACTGGGGTGCCCTGCTCGCGGCGGAGCAGGCGGGGGTCGTGCTCGTTCCCGTCCCCTCCGGTCCGCAGGGTCCGGATCCGGACGCGGTCGACAGGGCGCTCGCCGAGACCGGAGCCCGGGCGTTCTACGCGCAGCCCACGTTCGCGAACCCCACCGGTGCGCAGTGGCCGGCGGCGACCGGGGAGGCCGTCCTCGACGCGGTCCGTCGCCACGGGGCCTTCCTCATCGAGGACGATTGGGCGCACGACCTGGGCATCGACGCCGAGCCCCGTCCCGTGGCGGCCTCCGACCACGACGGTCACGTGGTCTACCTGCGCTCGCTGACGAAGAGCGTGTCGCCGTCCCTGCGGGTGGCGGCGGTGATCGCGCGCGGTCCCGCCAGGGACCGCATCCTCGCCGATCGCGCGGCGGAGTCGATGTATGTCAGCGGCCTCCTGCAGGCGGCCGCGCTCGACGTGGTGACCCAGCCGGCCTGGCGCACGCACCTCCGCGGCTTCCGCGAGCAGCTGCGTTCGCGGCGCGATCTCCTGCTGTCGTGCCTGGCCGCGCAGGCGCCGACCGCGCTGGTGGAGGCCGTGCCGGTCGGCGGGCTGAACCTCTGGCTGCGGCTGCCGGACGGCACCGACGCCGCCGCGGTCGTCCGCGAGTGCGCGGCGCGCGGCCTGGTCATCGCGCCGGGGAGTGAGTGGTTCCCCGCCGAGCCGTCGGGGGCGTACGTACGGCTCAACTACGCGAGCGCCGACCCGTCCCGCTTCCCCGAGGCTGCGGCGATCCTCGGCGCGATCCTCGCCGGAACCTGACCGTCGCCGTCAGGACTCGGACGGCGGCCCGGCGGGGCGGTGCGCCCGGCGCCCGGCCACCACGACGGGCCGCCCCGCCCTCTCCTGGCCGGGCAGTGGACGCGAGCGCCGGCCGTAGATGAGTTCGGACGAGTCGAGCAGCCACGGCACCAGGGTGATCGACACCCCGTGCACGAGCATGAGCTGGTTCGCGAGGCGACGGGCGCGCCGGTTGTGCAGGAAGTTCTCCCACCAGTGCCCCACGATGTACTGCGGCAGGTAGACCGTGACGACGGAGGATCCATGCTTCTCGCGGTACTGCCGGATGAACTGCGTCACGGGCTGCGCGAACGAGCGGTACGGCGACTCGACGATCACGAGCGGCACCGGCACGAGGTGGTCCGCCCACTCCTGCTGCAGACGCGCGGCGTCCTCCTGGGAGACGGCCACGTGCACCGCGAGGGTCTTGTCGTGCTTGGCGGCGATCGCGTAGTCGATGGCCTTCATGACCGGCTTCTGCAGATGGTTCACGAGGACGATGGCGACGTCGCCCGAGGCGCCGAACCGGGTGGTGTCGTCGATCGCGATCTCGTGCTCGACATCCCGGTAGTAGCGCTTGACGCCGATCATCAGGAACGCCAGCACCGGGATGGCGAAGAACACGAGATAGGCGCCGTGCGTGAACTTCGTGATCGTGACGATGACGAGCACGAGCACCGTCAGCGTCGCCCCGGCGGAGTTGATGAGCAGCCCCACCCGCGCGGAACGCCGGTCCGCGGCGCCGTCGCCGCTCGGGGGGACGGGTGCGCGCAGCAGCCGTCGCCAGTGCCGCACCATGCCGATCTGGCCCAGGGAGAAGGAGACGAAGACGCCGATGATGTACAGCTGGATCAGCGTCGTCAGCCGCGCCTGGAACACCACGAGCACGGCGATCGCGGCGATCCCGAGGAGGATCATGCCGTTGGAGAACACGAGCCGGTCGCCGCGGGTGTTCAGCGACTTCGGGGCGTAGCCGTCGCGGGCGAGCACGGCGCCGAGCAGGGGGAAGCCGTTGAAGGCGGTGTTCGCCGCGAGGAGCAGCACGCAGGCCGTGGCCGCCTGCACGATGAAGAACGGGATGCTGCCGCCGCCGAACGTCGCCGCCGCGATCTGCGCCATCAGGCTCGGCTGCGGGGTCGTGCAGTCGAAGCCGATGAGGTCGCAGGGGTTCTCGGCGTAGTGCACGCCGGCGATGAGGGCGAGGGCGGTGAGGCCGGAGAACAGGCAGATCGCGATGGTCCCCATGAGCACGAGGGTCGACTGGGCGTTGCGCACCTTCGGCGCCCGGAACGCCGGGACGCCGTTCGACACGGCCTCGACTCCGGTCAACGCGGAGCAGCCGCTGGAGAACGCGCGGAGGATGAGCAGCAGTACGGCCGCCTGGCTGAGGCTCTCGGCCTGGACGGCGAACTCCGCGCTGGAGGCGACCGGGGCGTCGCCGAGGGCCGTCCGGACGAGCCCGGTGACGATCATGACGCCGACCGAGCCGATGAACACATACGTGGGGATGGCGAACACGAGCGAGGCCTCGCGCACCCCGCGGAGGTTCACGATGATGATGAGCACGACGAAGCCGACGGCGAGCTCCACGCGAAGAGGATCGAGACCCGGCACCGCCGAGATGATGTTGTCCACCCCGGAGGCGACCGACACCGCCACCGTCAGCACGTAGTCGACGAGGAGCGCTGCGGCCACGATCACCCCGGGGACCTCGCCGAGGTTCTTCGACGCGACCTCGTAGTCGCCGCCGCCGGAGGGGTACGCCTTGATGAGCTGCCGGTAGCTCAGCACCACCACGAGCAGCAGCACGACGACCGCCGCCGCGACGAGCGGGGTGAACGACAGGAACGTGAGACCGCCGATGAGCAGGATCATCACGAGCTCCTGTGGGGCGTATGCCACCGAGCTCAGCGCGTCCGAGGCGAAGATCGGCAGCGCCATGCGCTTGGGGAGGAGCTGCTCGTCGACCTGGGCGCTCGTGAGCGGGTCGCCGAGCAGGATGCGCTTGGCGCGCGGCGGCGCGTCCGGGGTCGGCCTCGTTTGTTCTGACACGTCCGGCGACACTACGCCGACCGCAGCCGCCCTCACGCGATCCTCACGGAATCCCTACGGCGCGGTGGCGCTCCCTCACGGAATCCTCACGCCCTCCCGGTATCCTTGCGTCAGTGGGGGATCAGGTGGTTCTGGGGGTCATCGCCGTGGCGATCGGCCTCGCCGTGGGCGTCGTGCTCTTCGTGCCCTTCGTCGCGATCAGCTACCGCCGCCGCGGACGCCTCTCGCTCGGACGCACGCTGCTCTGGCTCGCGGCGCTCGTCTACTTCTGGGCCATCTGGACGTACACGCTGCTGCCGCTTCCCGACCCGGACACCATCCGCTGCGTGGGGGCGATCACCGACCCGATGTCCGTCGTGCGCGACGTGCAGAAGGCGTTCGCCGCTCCGGGCAACCCGCTGCGCCAGCCCGCCCTGCTCCAACTCGTGTTCAACGTGCTGCTGTTCGTGCCGCTCGGAGCGTTCCTCCGCGTGCTGGGCGGCCGCGGCCTCCCCACCGCCCTCGTGGTCGGGTTCGGTCTGTCCCTGCTGGTGGAGACCACCCAGCTCACCGGGGTCTGGGGGCTGTACCCGTGCGCCTACCGCTTCTTCGACGTGGGCGACCTGATGACGAACACGACCGGAGCGGTCCTCGGCTCCGTCCTCGCGCTCGTGGTGCCACGGTCGCTGCGCGGAGTCCAGGCCCGTGCCGACGCCGATGAGCCCCGTCCCGTCACGCGCGGTCGCCGCGCGCTGGCGATGCTCTGCGACGGGCTCGCGAACGGCTTCGTCGTCCTCGCCGGCGGCGTCGCGGTGCAGCTCTGGCTCGAGTACGTCGTGCAGGACCGTCAGGCCGTGCTCGACGGCACCCTCGCCGGCACGGTGAGCACGGCGGCCGCCTGTGCCCTGTGGCTCGTGGTCATCCTCGTCACCGGCCGCTCGGTGGGAGATCTCGCCGTGCAGCTGCGCTACACCGGGTCGCGACTGCCGGCGGCGCTCGCCCGGCTGCTGCGCTGGGCGGGCGGCATCGGCGGACTCACGGCTCTCGGGATGCTCGGCGGGGTGTTCGACGCGCTGTCCTCGCTGCTGATCCTCGTCGCGATCGTGCTGCTGTTCACCACCCGCCAGGGTCGTGGGCTTCCCGGCCTGCTCTCCGGCCAGCACCTCGAGGACGCCCGCGTCACCGCGAAGAGTTGAGCCCATTATGTACATAAGAGGTATTCTGTACGCATGAACACTCTCAGCCGCAGCGTGCCGTCGAAGGACCTGCGCGATCAGCTCGCCGACGTTCTCGGCGGTGTCGCGTACGGGGCGGAGCGGGTGGGGGTGACGCGTCACGGCAAGCTCACCGCGGTCGTGATCGGCGTCGACGACCTCGAGCTCCTGGAAGAGCTCGAGGCTGCGCGAGATGCGGCGGAGTTCGGAGCGGCGAAGGCGGCGGACGACGGGGGTCGAGTCTCGCTCGATGACCTCCGTGCGGAACTCCCGTGACGCGGTACCGCGTCGAGTTCACCACCGCAGCGGCGAAGGAGGTCCGCAAGCTGGATCCTCCGCTCCGTCGGCGCATCCTCGCCGGGATCTCCGACCTCGAACGGGAGCCTCGTCCGCACGGCGTCCGCAAGCTCGCCGGGTTCGACAACGCCGGGCGCGTGCGGATCGGCGACTACCGTGTGCTCTACGAGGTCGTGGACGAGCGGGTGCTCGTCACCGTGGTCCGCGTCGCCCACCGGCGGGACGTCTACGACCTCTGACGGCATCTCGAATCCACAGGGGTTTCCGATCACGGATCGATAACGTCGTCCTCATGAGCGTGATCCCGGTCGACGAGCACCTGATCTCCGAGGCGAAGGAGCTCCGCGACCAGCTGCAGCGCTTCCTCCGCGAGTACGAGTTCGGGATGCGCGAGGTGGAGACGAAGATCTCGATCCTCCGCGACGAGTTCACCCACGACCACGCGTACAACCCCATCGAGCACGTCAAGAGCCGGCTCAAGTCGCCGGACAGCATCGTCGAGAAGATCGCCAGGAAGGGCATCGACGACCCGGACTTCGATCGCATCCGCACGGAGATCACCGACATCGCCGGCGTGCGGGTGACGTGCAGCTTCGTCGCCGACGTCTACCGCCTGTTCGATCTGCTGACCGCGCAGGACGACGTGACCGTCCGCACGGTCAAGGACTACATCGCGAATCCGAAGCCGAACGGGTACAAGAGCCTGCACGCCATCATCGAGGTCCCCGTCTTCCTCTCGACCGGGGCGCTGGCCGTACCGGTCGAGGTGCAGTTCCGCACCATCGCGATGGACTTCTGGGCGAGCCTGGAGCACAAGATCTACTACAAGTTCTCCAACCAGGTGCCCGCGCACCTCGTCGACAGCCTCAGCGATGCCGCCGATGCCGCCGCCGAGCTCGACACCCGCATGGAGCGGCTGCACCGCGAGGCGCACGGCGTGCCGCAGCGACAGCTCGCCCCGCCTCCTCCGCCTGCGCCGCGCGTCGTCGAGGTCTGAGCGCCCCGCCTCAGGCGAGGAACTCGCGGGCGGCCGCGGACATCGCGGTGACCCCGACCTCGATCGTCGGATGGATCTCCGGCGCGAAGAAGGGTGAATGGTTGGTGGGGATGTCCTTCTCCACGGTCCCCGCCGCAAGAGCCTCGGCGAATCGGGCGGGGTCGACGCCGCCCCAGAACCAGAACACGAGCGGGACCTCGGCGTCGCGCGCGAACCACGAGACGTCCTCGCTGCCGGTGAACATGCCGGGGTCGACGACGGCCGAGTCCCCGAGCGCGCGACGCAGCGCCGAGGAGACCCGCGCCGTCGCCTCCTCGTCGTTGATCGTGGCGGGCAGCGTGTGCTGCGTGTGGATCTCGGGCTCGCGCTCGGCACCGGACGCCATGGCCTCGGCGCGCACGATCCGTTCGACGCTCTTCAGCACCTTCTCGCGCGCGTCCTCGTTCGGATAGCGGAGGCTGAGCTCCAGCTTCGCCTCGGCCGGGATGATGTTGTTCTTGAGTCCGGCGTGGATCGATCCGACGGTCACCACGGCCACGCCCTGCGGGTCGATCTCGCGGGAGGCGATCGTCTGCAGGCGCATCACGGTCGCGGCCGCCATCACGACAGGGTCGATCGTGGCGTGCGGGCGGGAGCCGTGGCCGCCGCGGCCGTGCAGGGTGACGGTGAGGCCGTCGGAGGCGGCCATCTGGGTGCCGCTGCGCACGCCGATGATGCCCGCCGGGAGCGGGGTGACGTGCTGACCGAGCACCACGTCGGGCTTCGGGTAGCGGGCGAGCAGGCCGTCGTCGAGCATGGCCCTGGCGCCGGCGCCGTACTCCTCCGCGGGCTGGATGAGCACGACGAGGGTGCCCGACCACTCCCCGCGGGTGTCGACCAGCTTCTGCACGGCGCC
This sequence comes from Microbacterium meiriae, assembly GCF_025143875.1. NCBI lineage: Bacteria > Bacillati > Actinomycetota > Actinomycetes > Micrococcales > Microbacteriaceae > Microbacterium > Microbacterium meiriae. The sequence continues at coordinate 28,167 of NZ_JAMBDU010000032.1, forward strand.
GATCATCGCGGTGACGTGCATGTCGTGGCCGCACGCATGCATCACGGGCACGGTGGTGCCGGCCGGGTCGACGCCCTTCGCGGTGCTCGCGTACGCCAGACCCGTCTGCTCCTCGACCGGCAGCGCGTCCATGTCGGCGCGTACCCACACCACCGGCCGCGGGAACTCCTCGACCTGGGTCTCTGAGCTCGTCGAAGGGCCATCCTGGGCCCCTGAGCTTGTCGAAGGGCCCGAGCCCTGGGGCCCTGAGTTCGTCGAAGGGCCTGTCGAAGGGTTGCGTAGCACGCCGACCACGCCGGTCACGCCGACCCCCTCCTCGACCTCGAGCCCCAGGTCGCGCAGGTGCTGGGCGGCGATGCCCGCGGTCCTGGTCTCCTGGAACGACAGCTCCGGGTGCTGGTGCAGATCGATGTAGAGCGCTTCGAGGTCGATGGCCATGCGCCCGAGCCTAGCCGGGAGGTCAGGGCCGCGCGTAGGACTCCAGTGCCGGTCCCGGATGCAGCACGCCGTTCACGATCGCGCGGATCGCGAACTCGCTCGCGGCGCCGAGGGGGACCACTCCGGGGTGCAGGAGCCACTGGAGCTGCAGGCCGTCCATCACGGCGAGGATGGCGGCCGAGGCGGCGGCGATGGTCGCGGGTTCGGTCACGCCCTCCTGAGCGCAGAGCTCGCCGAACGCCGCCGTCACCTCCCGGCGCAGGGTCGTGTAGCGATCCTCGAAGTACTCGCGGCCGGGGTGGTCGTCGGTCACCGACTCGGAGGACAGGACCGTGTAGGCCTGCACGATGCCCGGCCGCTTCTCGTTGGCGAACGCCGTGCGGACGAGGTGGAGGAAGAGCTCCGGCCCGTCGGGGATGTGCTTCTCGGCGAGGTCGGCCACGTCGGCCTGATCCCGGTAGGCGAGCACTTCGAGGAGGAGCTTCTGCTTCGAGCCGAAGTGGTGAAGGACGCCCGCGTGGGTGATGCCGACCTGTTCGGCGACATCGGCGAGGGTGCCGTTCGTGGAGCCCTTGTTGCCGAAGATCTCCACCGCCGCCTTGAGGATCTGCTCGCGCTTCTCCCGCGTGGCCGGGCGCACCCGGACCGTGTGCACATCGTCCGTCATGAGCCCACCTCCCCTCGTCGCACTCTGCTTGCCAACCAACTTACTCCTCGGTAACCTCTCCACAGCTTACTTTCTCGACAGTAAGCAAAGCGCGGTCGGAGGCGATCCGTCGGCCGCGTCGCCGCACAAGGACCCGTGCCCAAGGAGAAGCAATGAAGCTCACGAAAACCCTGATCGCCGCCAGCGCGGTCGCCGTCCTCGGCGTCTCCGCGCTCGCCGGATGCTCGTCCGGAGGGGGCGACGACGCCGCCACGGGCGAGGCCGTCGCCCTCACCATCGCCAAGCCGGACGGCGCCATCACCACCGAGTCGAACAACCCGTACGTCGGAGACTCGTCCGCCTCGAAGTACGGCTACGGAAAGGTCGTCTTCGAGACCCTCGGCCTCGTCAACCAGACCGGAGACCGCGGGGTCACCCCCTGGCTCGCGGAGAGCATCGAGTGGAACGACGACTACACCGCCGTGACCGTCGTGCCCCGCCCCGACGTCACCTGGAGCGACGGGGAGCCGTTCACCGCCGACGACATCGTCTACTCGTACGAGCTCGTCTCCACGCCCGCGCTGGACACGGCCGGTCTGAAGTTCGAGGGCGCCACCGTCGACGGCGACGCGGTCACCCTGACGTTCGGCGAGTCGAAGTACGTCAACCAGGCGCGCGTCCTGCACGTGCCGATCGTTCCGAAGCACATCTGGGAGAACCTCGACGACCCCGCCACCGATCCCGTCAAGGGCGACGACCTCGTCGGCACCGGCCCCTACGCCCTCTCCAACTGGTCCACCGAGTCGGTCACGCTCACAGCGCGCGACGACTACTGGGGCGGCGACCTCGCCGTGCCCGAGCTGCACTACGTCTCCTACGGCGACAACACCGCGCTGACCACGGCCCTCGCCCAGGGCGAGGCGGACTGGGCGCAGGCGTTCATCCCGCAGATCCAGGAGCAGTTCCTCGACGCCGACCCCGAGCACAACAAGTTCTGGGCCGCCCCGACCACCGGCTCGGCGACGCTCTTCATGAACCTCCAGCAGAAGCCGTTCGACGACCCGACGTTCCGCCAGGCTCTCGCCTGGGTCATCGATCGCGACGCCTACGTGGACATCGCCCGGGAGGGCGCCAGCGAGCCGGTCTGGTCGGTGACCGGACTGTCGTCGATCCTGGACGACGAGATCCAGCCCGAGTTCGAGGGCCAGGAGTACGCCGTCGACGCCGAGAAGGCGCGGGATCTGCTGGAGTCAGCCGGGTACACCTGGAAGGACGACGCGCTGATCGATCCGGACGGCACCCCCGTCTCGTTCACGCTGTCGGTGCCCTCGGGCTGGAGCGACTGGAACACGGCACAGGAGCTCATCGCGGAGGATGTGACCGAGGCCATCGGTGCCGAGGTGAAGATCGACATGCCCGACTGGGGCGGCTGGCAGGTCCCGCGTGACGAGGGCACGTTCTCCGCGATCATCCACTGGCTGGAGGACAGCGGCACCGCTTACGGCCTCTACACCTCGACCATGGACCCCCGCTGGATCTCCCCGGAGGGCATCGCCGGGTTCAACTTCGGCCGCTTCGAGGACCCGGAGGCCACGGCGGCGCTGAACAGCTACGCCAACGCGTCGTCGGACGAGGAGCGCACCACCGCCCTCACCACGCTGCAGGAGATCTTCGTCGAGCAGGTGCCCGCCATCCCGCTCGGCGCGCACCCGCTGCTGGGGGAGTTCAACACCCGGAACTACGTGGGCTGGCCCTCCGAGGAGGACCCGTACGCCTCGGCCGATCCGACCCAGCAGAACATCGTGCAGATCCTCACCAAGCTGGAACTCGCCGACTAGGGCTTCGACAGGCTCAGCCACCCACGGCGGGGCTTCGACAGGCTCAGCCACCCACGGCGGGGCTTCGACAGGCTCAGCCACCCACGGCGGGGCTTCGACAGGCTCAGCCACCCATCTGGGTCCCTGAGCCTGTCGAAGGGCCCGCCCCCACTTAGGAGCACCATGTCAGATCCCCTGCTCACCGTGCGCGACTTCTCCGTCGTGTACGACGTCGACCCGCCCGTCGCGGCGGTGAAGAACGTCACCCTCCAGCTGCAGCGCGGCGAGATCCTCGGCCTCGCCGGCGAGAGCGGCTGCGGCAAGACGACGCTCGCGTACGGCGTCCAGCGCCTGCTGCGTGCCCCGGCCGTCATCACCGGCGGCAGCGTGACCTTCCACGACGTGACCGGTGTCGACATCGACATCAACGCGCTGGACGTCGACGCGATGCAGCGGTTCCGCTGGGACAAGGTGTCGATGGTGTTCCAGGGGGCGATGAACGCCCTCAATCCGGTGGCGACGGTCGGATCGCAGCTGGAGGACGTGTTCGAGATCCACCGACCCGACATGACCCGGAGGCAGCGCCGAGCCGAGGCGGAGGAGCTGCTCGAGATCGTGAAGGTCGGGCGCCAGCGCATCCGCTCCTTCCCGCACGAGCTGTCCGGAGGCATGCGGCAGCGCGTCATGATCGCGATGGCCCTCGCGCTGCGGCCGCAACTGATGGTCATGGACGAGCCGACGACCGCGCTCGACGTGCTGGTGCAGCGGGAGATCCTCACGCAGATCTCGCAGCTGCGGCACGAGTTCGGGTTCTCGGTCGTCTTCATCACGCACGACCTCCCCCTCCTGCTGGAGATCAGCGACCGGATCGCGATCATGCGCGAGGGAGAGATCATCGAGCTCGATACGGCAGAGCGCATCTGGACGCAGCCCGAGCACGAGTACACGAAGACCCTGCTGTCGTCGTTCCCCCGGCTGACCGGGGAGAGAGGAGTGCTGGTGCGATGACCACCCTCGAATTCCGTCACGTCACGAAGGCGTACAACGTCCGAGGCGCCGGCCAGATCAAAGCCCTCGACGACGTGAGTTTCACGCTCACCTCCGGGCAGACGATCGGCCTGGTCGGACAGTCTGGCAGCGGCAAGTCCACGATCGCGAAGATCCTCACCCAGCTCGAGACCCCGACCAGCGGTGAGGTGCTGCTCGACGGCACGCCCATCCCGCGCCGCGGCAGAGGCCTGCGGAAGTACCGTCAGCAACTGCGCATGGTGTTCCAGGACCCGTTCGCCTCGCTCAACCCGTACCACTCGATCCGCTACCACCTGGAGCGGCCGATCCGCCTCGACGACGTCGTGCCCAGAGCGGAGACGGAGGCCGAGGTGCGCCGGCTCCTGGAGCGCGTGCGCCTCGACCCGGATGCGGTGATCGACCGCCGACCGCACGAGCTCTCCGGCGGGCAGCGTCAGCGTGTCGCCATCGCGCGGGCGCTCGCCTCCCGGCCGTCGCTCCTCGTCGCCGACGAGCCCGTCTCCATGCTGGACGTCTCCATCCGGCTCGGGGTGCTCACCCTCCTCGCCGATCTGCAGCGTGAGGAAGGGCTCGGCGTGCTCTACATCACCCACGACCTCGCCACCGCACGCCACTTCAGCGACGAGATCATGGTCCTCAACCAGGGCCGGGTCGTCGAGTACGGCACGGCGGACGACGTGATCCTCGATCCACAGGACCCCTACACCCGCGCTCTGCGCGCCGCATCGCCCGACCCGGAGAAGCACTTCGCGTCGGCGGCATCGAACGGAGGTGCGCGGTGAGCACGGCTTTTCCGCAGCTCGACGACAACGACCTCATCGCGCAGGGCGCACGGGAGGCGGGGACGACCGCGACGACGGTGGACCGCGGGACCCGGCGCGTGCCCTGGCGCTTCTTCGCCGGACGCGCCGCGTTCTACCTCTTCACGCTCTGGGCCGCGATCACCATCAACTTCTTCCTGCCGCGGCTGATGAAGGGCGACGCGGTGACGTCCTACCTCGCCCGCAACCGCACGGTGAGCCCGGAGGCCGCCGACGCCCTGCGCATCCTGCTGGGGATCGACACCGACAAGAGCCTCTGGCAGCAGTACCTCGAGTACTGGGGCATGCTGCTCCGCGGCGACCTCGGCATCTCGACCCTGCACGGGCTGCGGCCGGTGGCCGAGGTGCTGGGGGCGGCGTTGCCCTGGACCCTGGGGCTGGTGGGCATCGCGACGATCATCTCGTTCGCGCTCGGCACGCTGCTCGGAGCCGTCGTGGGATGGAAGCGGGGCAGCAAGCTCGACGCGATCATCCCGGTGACGACGTTCTTCAACACCATCCCGTACTTCTGGCTCGGCCTCATCGCGATCGCCATCTTCTCCTCGACGCTGAAGTGGTTCCCCTCCTCGCATGCCTACGACAAGGGGCAGTCGCCGGAATGGAGTCTCGACTTCATCGGGCAGGTGATCGCGCACGGCACCCTCCCGGCGCTGACGATCGTGGTCGCCTCGCTCGGCGGTTGGGTGCTGGGGATGCGCAACATGATGCTGACCGTGCTCGACGACGACTACATCACCGTCGCCCAGGCCAAGGGCATGCCCAACCGACGCGTGCTCTGGGCGTACGCGGCCCGCAACGCCGTGCTCCCGCAGATCCAGAGCTTCGCGCTGTCGATCGGCTTCATCGTCGGCGGCACGATCGTCATGGAGATGGTCTTCAGCTACCCCGGCGTCGGCAAGCTGCTGCTCGACGCGACCAACGCGAAGGACTTCGCGCTCATGCAGGGCGTGTTCCTCGTCATCACGCTGTCGGTGCTCGTGGCCAACATCCTCGCCGATGTCGTCTACGCCTACCTCGACCCGCGCACGCGCCAGATGGAGTCCTGACATGACCGTTCCCCCCACCGCAGCGACGACAGCGCCCGACGGATCGGCCGTCGTCTCCGGCATGCCCGAGACCGCGACACTGCGCACCCCGCCGGCGGGAGCGCCGCCGCGCAAGACGTTCTGGTCGCAGCTCGCGCAGGCGTTCGCGATGTTCCGCAATCCCAAGTCGATCGCCGGGCTCATCATCCTCGGGGTGTTCGTGCTCATCGCGATCCTCGCTCCGTGGATCGCCCCGTACGGGCCGACCCAGAAGGACCGCACGGCGCTGCGTCAGCCGCCCTCCTGGGAGCACTGGCTGGGCACGACGCACATGGGCGAGGACGTGCTGAGCCAGATCATCTACGGCACGCGCGGGGTCATCGTCGTCGGCTTCCTCGCCGCCTTCATCGCCACGGCGATCGCGATCACCATCGGCGTCATCGCGGGCTACGTGCGCGGGTGGCGGAGCGAGTCGCTGTCGGCGCTGACGAACGTGTTCCTCGTCATCCCCGGCATCCCGCTCATCATCATCATCGCCTCCCAGTTCGAGAACCCGCCGCTCATCGTGATCGCCGCGGTGCTCGGGCTGACCGGGTGGGCGTGGGGAGCCCGCGTGCTGCGCGCCCAGACCATGTCGCTGCGCAACCGCGACTTCATCCAGGCGGCGCGCGCCAACGGCGAGCCGCTGCGTCGCATCATCACGGTGGAGATGCTGCCGAACCTCCTCGCGCTCATCGCCTCGAGCTTCGTCGGTACCGTGACCGCCGCGATCCTCGGGCTCACGACCCTGGCGTTCATCGGCGTGATCCCGGTGAGCAACCTGAACTGGGGGACGATCCTGTTCTGGGCCCAGCAGAACGGCGCGTTCCCGCGGCTGTGGTGGTGGTATGTGCCGGCCGGGCTCTGCATCGCGATCATCGGCGTCGCGCTCTCGCTCATCAACTTCGGCATCGACGAGTACGTCAACCCGCGCCTGCGCTCGGCGGGAGAGCGGGCCAGGGCGATGAAGAAGAAGGGGCTCAACGTGAACGACGCCGTCACGGCCGTCCGCAGCGTGCCCCTGCCGGAGAAGAGCCCCGATCCCGTATCGTCGGCGACTTCGCCGGGCGCTTCCGGCACCACCGACTCCTCGAACACCGCGACACCGCACACGAACCAGAACACGAAGTGATGACCTCTCAGACTCTGACCACGCAGCTCCCGTACCAGGACCCCGCTCTCTCCATCCCCGAGCGCGTGGCCGACCTCCTCAGTCGCATGACGCTCGAGGAGAAGGTCGGGCAGATGCTCCAGCTCGACGCTCGCGACGACATCGACGACCACGTGCTCCGGCGGCACGCGGGCTCGATCCTGCACGCCTCGGACGAGCGTCTGCGGCGGGCTGCCGTCCTGGTCGCGCAGACCCGACTCGGTATCCCGCTGCTCGTGGGCGAGGACTGCATCCACGGTCACTCCTTCTTCCCCGGGGGCACGATCTACCCGACGCAGCTCGGTATGGCGGCCTCGTGGGACCCGGCGCTCGTCGAGCGCGTGGCGCGGGCGACGGCCGAGGAGGTCGCCGTCACCGGCATCCACTGGACGTTCTCGCCGGTGCTCTGCATCGCCCGCGACCTGCGCTGGGGGCGGGTGGGGGAGACCTTCGGGGAGGACCCGTTCCTCATCGGGGAGCTGGCTTCGGCCATGGTGCGCGGCTATCAGGGTGACGGGCTCGACGACCCCACCGCGATCCTCGCCACGGCCAAGCACTTCGCCGGCTACTCGGAGACGCAGGGTGGACGCGACGCCAGCGAGGCGGACATCTCCCCGCGCAAGCTGCGCTCCTGGTTCCTGCCGCCGTTCGAGCGGGTCGCCCGCGAGGGCTGCCGGACGTTCATGCTCGGCTACCAGACGACGGACGGGGTGCCCATCACACTGAACGAGTGGCTGCTCAGCGACGTGCTCCGTGGCGAGTGGGGCTACACCGGCACGCTCATCACCGACTGGGACAACGTGGGCCGGATGGTGTGGGAGCAGCGGGTGCAGCCCGACCTCACGCATGCGGCGGCCGCCGCGGTGCGCGCAGGGAACGACATGGTGATGACCACGCCCGGGTTCTTCGAGGGGGCGCTGGACGCGGTCGCCAGGGGGCTGCTGCCGGAGGACGCGTTCGACGACGCGGTCTCCCGCATCCTCACGCTGAAGTTCGAGCTCGGACTCTTCGAAGACCCCCGGCTGCCCCGCGACGACGTGTCCGCCGTGGTCGGCAGCGCCGCGCATGCGGAGCTCAACCTCGAGATCGCGCGCCGCTCGCTCGTGCTCCTCGAGAACGACGGCCTGCTGCCGCTGGACCCGGCGGCACCGCTGCGAGTGGCGGTGACCGGGCCGCTCGCGGACGACGCGCAGACGCAGCTCGGCGACTGGGCGGGCGGCTCGGGCCAGGCGGGCTGGCTCGACGGACAGCCCCGCGAGATGATCACGACCGTGCTCGACGGCCTCCGCGCGGTGGACGCGTGGACGGTCACGCACACGCGCGGCGCCGACATCCTCACGCTCGCTGACGACCCCCGCGGCACGCACTTCCCGGACAACCAGCCGCGTCCTCCCGTGGTGCAGCCGTGCCCGCCGGATCCCGCGCTGATCGCGGAGGCGGTGGCCGCCGCCGAGGCCGCGGACGTCGTGGTCGCGGTGGTGGGCGATCGCATCGAGCTCGTGGGCGAGGGACGGTCCACGGCCACGCTGGAGCTCATCGGCGGCCAGAACGCCCTGCTCGATGCGCTCATCGAGACCGGGAAGCCCGTCGTCGTGGTGCTGCTGGCGTCCAAGCCTCTCGTGCTCCCGCCTTCGGTGCAGCGCGCGGCGGCCGTCGTATGGGCGGCCAACCCGGGCATGCAGGGCGGACGGGCGTTCGCCGACATCGTCACGGGTGCCGTGGAGCCCTCGGGGCGGCTGCCGATCTCGTTCGCGCGGCACGTCGGACAGCAGCCGACCTACTACAACCAGATCCGCGGCCAGCACGGCGACCGCTACGCCGACCTCACCCAGGCGCCCGCGTGGGCCTTCGGCGAGGGCCGGTCGTACACGACCGTGGCGTACGCGGACCTGGAGCTGGAGCAGACGGAGCTGCGCCTCGGCGACACCGTGGTGGGGCACGTGACCGTGACGAACACGGGGGACCGGCCCGTCCGCGAGACCGTGCAGGCCTACGTGCGGGACGAGGTGACGAGCGTGAGCTGGACCGACCGTGAACTGAAGTCCTTCCGGCAGGTCGAGCTCGCGCCGGGGGAGAGCGCCCGCGTGCGGCTCGAGGTCCCCGTCGCGGACTGCACGATCGTGACCGCCGCCGGTGTCCGCACCGTGGAGCTCGGTGCCTTCACGCTCCTGGTCGGCCCCAGCTCCCGCGAGGAGCACCTCCTCCCCGCCCCCTTCGAGATCTCCCCGTCCTGATCCCGAGACCCCGCTTCCCCGCCGAGACCCCGTCGTATCCGCGCGGCGGCGGCGGGGTCTAGGCGCGCGGGGGGGGGGTCGGGGCCGGGGGTTGACCTGAAGGGGC
>NZ_JAMBDU010000033.1:0-37010 GCF_025143875.1 Microbacterium meiriae
CCCCCCCCCCCCCCCCCCCCCCCCCCCCCCCCCCCCCCGCCGCCCGCCCGGGGGCCCCCCCCCCCCCCCCCGGGGGGGGGCCCCCCCCCCCCCCCCCCCCCACGGCATCATCGACGTTGGAGGGAAGACATGAGCACCTCGCACCACGACCATTCCGCGCACGGCCACCCCGCGGCAGCCGGGACCGGGACGCAGACGAGCCACTCCGGACACGCGGACCACACCGCGCACGGAGACCACACGGACCACGCAGGACACACCGGGCACACCGGGCACACCGGACACGAGGGACACGGAGGTCACGGGGGCCATGGCGGTCATGGCGACCACGTCGCCCAGTTCCGGCGGCTGTTCTGGATCATGCTCGTCCTCGCGGTCCCCACCGTGCTGCTCTCGGGCATGTTCGCGATGATCCTCGGCTACCCGCTCCCCGACATCCCGGGCCTGGCATGGGTGTCGCCGGTCCTCGGCACCGTCATGTACGTGTGGGGAGGGAAGCCGTTCCTCACCGGCGCCGTCAGCGAGATCCGTGCGCGCAAGCCCGGGATGATGCTGCTCATCGGTCTCGCGATCACCGTGGCGTTCGTCGCCTCGTGGGGAGCGAGCCTCGGCCTCCTGCACCACGAGCTCGACTTCTGGTGGGAGCTCGCCCTGCTGATCGTCATCATGCTGCTGGGGCACTGGATCGAGATGCGGTCGCTCGCGCAGACCACCTCCGCCCTCGACTCGCTGGCCGCCCTCCTGCCGGACGAGGCGGAGCGCGTCGAGGGCGATCAGGTCGTGCGCGTCTCTCCCTCGGACCTCCGCGTGGGAGACGTCGTGGTGGTGCGCCCCGGCGGCAGCATCCCCGCGGACGGTCGCATCGTCGACGGCCGCGCCTCGATGGACGAGTCCATGGTGACGGGGGAGTCCCGTACGGTCACCCGTGCGACCGGCGACCCCGTGACCGCGGGCACCGTCGCCACCGACTCCGGGCTGCGCGTGGAGATCACCGCGACCGGCGACGACACGACGCTCGCGGGGATCCAGCGGCTCGTCACGGAAGCGCAGAACTCCTCGTCTCGCGCGCAGCGCCTCGCCGACACGGCCGCGGGTTGGCTGTTCTGGTTCGCGTTGGGTGCCGCCGTGATCACCGCCGTCGTGTGGAGCGCCGTCGGTCTGCCGGATGACGCCGTGATCCGCACGATCACCGTCCTCGTGATCGCCTGCCCGCACGCACTGGGACTGGCCATCCCGCTCGTCGTGTCGATCGCGACCGAGCGTGCGGCGCGCGGCGGCGTCCTCGTGAAGGACCGGCTCGCCCTGGAGAGCATGCGCACCGTCGACACCGTGCTGTTCGACAAGACCGGCACCCTGACCAAGGGCGAGCCCGTCGTGTCCGAGGTGTCGGTGGCCGGCGCGAAGACCGCGGACGAGGTGCTGGCGCTCGCCGCGGCCGCCGAGGCCGACAGCGAGCATCCGCTGGCGAAGGCCATCGTGCGCGCTGCGCGCGACAAGGAGCTCCCGGTGCCGGCCAGCCGCGACTTCTCGTCTTCTCCTGCGGTCGGTGTGACCGCGACGGTGGACGGAACTGTGATCCGGGTCGGCGGCCCGCATCTGCTCACGGAGGAGGACGCCCAGGAGCTCCCCGTCGCGGAGGGCTGGCGTGCAGACGGTGCGATCATCCTGCACGTGCTGCGTGACGGCCAGGTCGTCGGGGCGCTCAAGCTCGCGGACGAGGTGCGTCCGGAGTCGCGGGACGCGGTCGATGCGTTGCATGCGCTCGGCGTCCAGGTCGTGATGATCACCGGTGACGCGGAGGCCGTCGCGCACACCGTCGCGGCGGACCTCGGCATCGACCGCGTGTTCGCCGGCGTCCGGCCGGAGGACAAGGCGGCGAAGGTGCAGGAGTTGCAGCGCGAGGGCCGCAAGGTCGCGATGGTGGGAGACGGCGTGAACGATGCGCCCGCCCTCGCCCAGGCCGACGTGGGTCTCGCGATCGGCGCAGGGACCGACGTGGCGATCGCGTCCGCGGGGGTCATCCTCGCGGGCGACGACCCCCGCGCCGTGCTGTCGGTCATCGAGCTGTCCCGTGCCTCCTACCGGAAGATGAAGCAGAACCTCTGGTGGGCGGCGGGGTACAACCTGCTCTCCGTGCCGCTCGCCGCGGGGGTGCTCGCGCCGATCGGCTTCGTGCTGCCGATGTCCGTGGGTGCGGTGCTGATGTCGCTGTCGACGATCGTGGTGGCCCTCAACGCGCAGCTGCTGCGGCGGCTCGACCTCCGTCCGGAGGTCGTCACCGCAGAGATCCTGCAGCGCTGAGCCTCACACGCCGCCGTCTCGGTCCCGGCTCAGTGCCGGCGGCCGAGGCGGCGGAGAGCGCGGACGCTCAGGACCACCGTCAGCACCCACGGCCCGACGACGATGATCGGGTCGAGCCATGTGTGCCGGAGATCGATGCGGCCTCGTCCGAACCGTGATGCGAGCGGACGGTGGCGGGGCTCCGCGAGGACGCCGGTCTGGGTGATCGGATCGTCCGGTCGCCGGGTCACCAGGGAGCGGGCATGCGCCGTCACGGCGTCCACACGGTCTCCCAGCACGAGCAGCAGCCAGCGGGTGTTCTTCGTCTCGCTGAACCGATCGTAGGCCACGCGCCGGATGGCTCCGGACACGCCGTGCAGCGGCTGCGCGGTGCCCCAGACCGGGGGCAGCATGCCGTGTTCGATCGAGCGCTCGCGGCCGCGGTCGGGGCCCTGACGCTCCGGGAGGTCCCAATGGGCGCCGGTGTCGCCGACATCATCCACCTGCTGCCAGGTGCGGCGGTGCTCCGGGGCGAGGTCGGCGCCCCAGCCCGGGATCCGGGCGCGCAGCTCGTCGGGGGTCGGCGCGGGGACGGGTCGAGATCCTTGGTACGGCATGGTCATTCCTCTCCGACGACGATGAGCGGCTTGATGCAGTCGTCGAGCTTGGACGAGAACACGTGGTAGGCCTCGGCGATGTGCTCCAGGGGGAAGCGATGGGTGAGCAGCTCGGACGGACGGATGTGCCCCGCCTGGATGTGTTCGAGCAGTCGCGGCCACTGCCTCTTCACGGGAGCCTGATTGCCGCGCACGGTGAGTCCCTTGTTGACGATGTCCCCGAGACGGACGGAGGTGACCAGCGGCCCGTAAGCCCCGAGGATCGAGACCGTCCCTCCCTTGCGCGCGCTGTCGATGGCCCAGTTCAGGGCGACGGGGGAGCCGCCCTGCAGCTTCAGTTTCGCGCCGGTCACGTGCTGGACGACGCTGCCGTCCGCCTCCGCGCCGACCGCGTCGATCACCACGTCGGCGCCGAGGTAGCCGGTCGCCTTCTTCAGGGCGAGGACGATGTCACCGACCTCATGGAGGTGCATCGTCTCGGCGAAGGCGAACTGCCTGGCCTTCTCGAGCCGGTAGTCCAGGTGGTCGACGACGATGACGCGTCCCGCGCCGAGGAACCAGGCCGAGCGCGCGGCGGCGAGGCCGACGGGACCGGCGCCGAACACGACCACCGTGTCCCCTTCGGCGATGTCACCCTGCTGAGCACCGAAGTAGCCCGTGGAGAACGCGTCTGTGAGCAGCAGCGCATCCTCCGAGGCGAGCCATTCCGGGATCACCGACGGGCCGACATCGGCGAACGGCACACGGACGCGCTCGGCCTGCCCGCCGTCGTACCCGCCTGTCGTGTGCGAGTAGCCGTAGATCCCGCCGACGGCGGTCGCGTTCGGGTTCACGTTGTGGCAGTTCGAGAAGAGGCCGCGACGGCAGAAGTAGCACGACCCGCAGTAGATGTTGAAGGGCACCATCACCCGGTCGCCAGGGCGCAGCGTCTCCACCGAGGAGCCCACCTCCTCCACCACCCCGACGATCTCGTGACCGAAGGTGTGCCCGATGCGGGTGTCGGGCATCATGCCGTGGAAGAGGTGGAGATCCGATCCGCAGACGGCAGCCCTCGTGACCCGCACGATGGCGTCGTTCGGATGCTGGATCGTCGGATCGGGTTTCTCCTCGACCCGGATCTTGTACGGTCCGCGGTAGGTCATCGCCTTCATCGGGTGCTCCTTCGCTGCGTCGGGGTGACCGACGCTAAGCACCGCCTCGAGGATCACTCAGGGCGTTGACGAACGGCGCAGGAGAGCGTAGAGCGGGTGCTCACCTCTCGGGGAGGGCCCCGGTCTCCGCACGCGCACGACGGCTGCGGGCCGCGAGCACCAGGCCACCGAGGACCGCGGCGAGGAGCGAGCCGACGAGGACGCCGATCTTCACGTGATCGTCCGCGACGCTGCTGCTGCCGTACGCGAGTTCGCCCACCAGCAGCGAGACCGTGAACCCGATGCCCGCGAGCAGGGACATGCCCGCGAGATCCGGCCAGCGCAGCGACTCATCGAGGCGCAGGGTCGGCACGCGACTCAACAGGAAGGTCGTGAGCAGGATGCCGATGGGCTTCCCGAGCACGAGCCCCACGATGATCCCGATCGTGATCGGATCGGTCAGCGCCGAGACGAGGCCGTTCATGCCGCCGATCTCGACCCCGGCCGCGAAGAACGCGAACACCGGCACGGCGACGAGGGTCGCGACGATGCCCCAGCGGTCGGCGAAGTGCGCGGCGAGCCCGTCGTACACCGGGGCACCGTCGCCGTCCGTTCCGGTGCGCACCCGCGCGCGGTCCGTCGGGCGCACCGGCACCATGAAGCCGAGCAGCACGCCGGCGACCGTCGCGTGCACCCCCGAGGCGTGCACGAATGCCCACACGGCGAGAGCGAGGGGGAGCAGGATCCACCAGGATCGGATGCCGTTCTGCACGACGAGCGCGAAGCCTGCGAGGGGGAGGAGCGCGAGGATCAGCCAGGGGAAGCTGATGGTCTCGGTGTAGAAGGTGGCGATGATCGTGATGGCGATCAGGTCGTCGATGATCGCGAGGGTCAGCAGGAACACCCGCAGGGCCGGCGGGAGGAAGCGGCCGACCACGGCGAGAACGGCGATCGCGAACGCGATGTCCGTGGCCGTGGGGATCGCCCACCCGCGCAGCACGTCGGCGCCCGAGGTCGCGTTGATCGCGACGAACAGCAGGGCAGGGACGACCACGCCGCCGACCGCGGCGGCGATCGGAAGCGCGGCACGGCGCGGATCACGCAGGCGCCCGGCGACGAACTCCTCCTTCAGTTCCAGACCGACGACGAAGAAGAACACCGCGAGGAGGCCGTCGGCGGCCCAGGCACCGACACTGAGCTCGAGGTGCCACTCCGGGATACCGAAGCGGAAGTCCCTGATCGCCTCGTACCACGGGGCGGCGGGGGAGTTGGCGAGGATCAGGGCGGCGAGCGTGGCGGTCAGCAGCAGACCGCCGCCGAGCACGTCGCTGCGGGCGGTGGAGCGGATGCCGCGCCAGAGCTCATGCGGCGCGAGACGGAAACGGGCAGGGGACGACGATGAAGACACAGGGATACCTCACGGCAGATGGATGGGTGACGCGATGTCGCCGCACCCGTCCGGGTGCGGCCTATCCCTGTGGCGGCGGGCAGCCCGCGATCTCGCCGTGCGAGAGGGTGCCCCAGACGCTCGTCCACCCGTTCGTGCCGGGGTGCAGGACCACGCGCATCCACTCCGTCATCGGCGTCGCGGACGACAGACGGCGCGGAGCGCGCGTCGAACCGGCAATGAGGAGGGAGGGCACGGATCCAGGCTACCGGTCCGTGCGTCGGGGCTGCTGACGGGACCCTGGGCGCACGAGAAGAGGGACCGTCCGTCTGGACGATCCCTCTTGTCTCAAGTGAAGTATCCGATCCAATTGCCCAGGCCTCAGCAAGCAGATCGGTTGGTTCGATTACCCGCGGTCGCCTTCAGCTCATCTAACACGGGCATCGCATCAGACGGGTACCTGCTGCGCGAGCGAACCGCATTCAGGGTGAAATTACGATTTGACGAGCTGATGCGCGCGTTGGTGAGAAACTTCGAACAAGTCGCCTATGTCCCGAAGAGTGATCTCTTGAGCGGCTAGCTGTTTGGCCAACGCTCGAGCTCGCTCATTCGCTTCGCGCTCTTTCCTCTCGGCCTCCGCGCGTTCGATCTTGATGTCTTCGAGGATCTGCGTGACGTGCTCTACAGTCCCGATGCGCTCAGCTTTGACGTGAATTCCGAATGAATCGAGTGGAATATCGAGGGTGACGGCGATGTACTCTTTTGCCATTTGATGCGCTTCCTTGATCGTGCGGGCTTGCGTGAGCCCATCGATCTCGGGGATGGCGACCATCCACCATTTTCCCTCACGGCTGACGATGACCTCATAGCTCTTCACTTGGTGGCCTCCTCAATTGCCTTGTTGATCTGGCGAACAACGCCGGGAGAGATCGTCTTGTGCCCGTCCGGGACGCTGATGCTGGTGTTTTCCTTTGCCCAGACGGTGTGCGACCCAACCGTTCGGACCGCGGTGAACCCGGCGGCCCGTAGTGCCTTGACCATCTTCCGGGTGGGTTGCTCGCTGACCATGAGTATAGTCTACCCAGGGTAGACAGTGGCATCAAGGGAGCCTAGACAGGCGATGGGTGGCTGCGGTTTCTTCGGCCACCCGCTCAGCCCTCTCTTGAACGCGCGCGAAGAATACGCCTGGAGTCACCCCGAGAACCTCGAGCAGATCAAAGACAGTCTGCACTCGAATCGGCCTCCCGCCAGTGACCGCCCTGAACAGAGTGGTGTAGTCGACGCCAAGTTCCGCAGCGACGTTTCGGATACTGCGCCCGGCTCCCGCGATCTCGGCCCTTAGCTGCACAGTGGTCGCGGCGGCGTAGTTGATCCCCATGCTCGCATCGTAAATGCCGCTCAATTGCGTGTCATCTAGAGAAGCGGATGCCTGACGCCACAGCGATCATCGGAACCGTGACGCCCGGTACTCGCAGTCGAAACCGAGACCCGAAGCGCCCCAACCGACACCCACCCCATCCGCGGCCCAACGCCACATCAGTGAAGTCCGCTACTGGACGCTCCTCCACCGCCGGGCGATCCATTCAAGGAATCGAAGCTGGCCCGGTGACGGCGCGGATGGTGAGAGAGCGGATCGGCAAAACGGTTCCGCGGACGGCTGAAACGTGCCGCCTGAGCGCGAAACGCCGATAAAAACGTGGCCACCTCGAAAATCGAGGTGGCCACAGTTTTGGCTACTGCGAGCCGGGGTTTCCCCAGCTCTCCCAGTGTTTTCTAGTGCCCCCGACAGGAGTCGAACCTGCGACCTACGGTACCGGAAACCGGCGCTCTATCCACTGAGCTACGGAGGCGTACCGATCGACAATATCACTCGTCGGGGGTGGTCTCCGACCCACCGGCCTCGGTGACCGGCGCGGCGCGCAGTTCGTCGAGCGCTGCGGCCAGCTTCTCCGCCAGGTAGCGGTGGCCGTCGGTGGACGGATGCTTGCGCCCGACCTCCACGTCGATGACGGCGAGATAGTTCTCGTCGGTGATCCAGTCCCGCTCGATCGGGGAGATGTACCACCAGCCGCGGGCCGAGGCGAGAGCCGCGAGGTCCCGATCGATCCGTGCCGTCTGCGCCCCGACCGGGAGCTCGTGCGGCGCGGGCCCGAGCACGACGATCGCCGCCTCCGGGTAGCGCGCCGTCAGCGCGTCCCATGCGGCGGTCACGGCGTCGCGATAGCCGGCCTCGCCCTGCGCCCGGTCGTTGATGGAGCCCTGGATGATGACGAGATCCGGGTCGAGGGCCGGGTCCAGTGCCGCGATGCGCTCGCCGAAGGTGGGGCCGTCGATGCCGGGCTTGAGGTAGCCGCTGCCCCGGACGCCGTCCACGATGGTCGTGCCGCGCAGGAGGTCGGCGAGCACGTACGCATACCCCAGGGTGGGGTCGGAGGCGGCCGAGCCGTAGGTCCAGGAATCACCGAAGACGAGGACGGTCGGCTCCTCCGGGAGCGCGAGCGGCGCGGGAGCGATCACCGCGATGGATTCGTCTCCGGCTGCCGCGCCGACGGGGAGGGACGACGGCGCCGGAACCCAGGGGCGCCAGACTCCGAGGACCCCCGCGGCGACGGCGACGAGAAGAGCGGTGGCGACGCCCGCGATGCGCAGTCGACGAGAGGCGGCGGGGGCGTTCATGGCATGAGAGTAGATCACGGAACGCGGAACGCAAACTCTTCGCGACGAGGGGCGGCGGAGAGGGGCGGCGCGCCCCCGTAAACTGGGGAGTCTATGAATCCTGAAACGCTCGCCCACGCCCTCCTCGCCGTCCTCGCCCCCATCGCCGAGGAACGACGTCCGGGCGAGCCGTTCGACCTCTCCGCCGCCGACATCGTGCTGGAGCGCCCGCGTAACCGCGACCACGGCGACTGGGCCTCGAACATCGCCATGCGCCTGGCCAAGCCCTTCGGCACGAACCCGCGTGAACTCGCCCAGCAGATCGCCGGCGGACTGGCCGATGTGGACGGTATCGCGAGCGTGGAGGTCGCCGGTCCGGGCTTCCTCAACATCCGTCTCGACGCCGCCGCCGCCGGTGCGCTCGCGAAGGTCATCGTCGACGCCGGTCCCGCCTACGGGACGAACTCCTCGCAGGAGGGAGTCAGCGTGAACGTCGAGTTCGTCTCGGCCAACCCCACCGGTCCTCTCCACATCGCGCACACGCGCTGGGCCGCCCTCGGCGACGCGATCGTGCGCCTGCTCCTCGCGAGCGGCGCCCGCGCGGTCCGTGAGTACTACATCAACGACGCGGGCGTGCAGATGGACCGCTTCGCCGCGTCCGTGCTGGCCGCGGCCAAGGGGGAGCCCACGCCGGAGGGCGGCTACCCGGGGCAGTACATCGCGACGCTCGCCGGTCGCGTGCTCGAAGCGCGTCCCGACCTGCTCGATCTCCCGGAGGAGGAGCAGCTCACGGTCGCCCGCGAGCTCGGCTACGAGTACCAGCTCGCGGAGATCAAGAACTCGCTCGAGCGCTTCAACGTGCCGTTCGACGTGTGGTTCTCCGAGCGCACCCTCCACGCGAAGGACGCCTCGGGATCGAGCCTGATCGACCAAGCCGTCGACCGTCTGCGCGAGCAGGGCCATGTGTTCGACGAGGACGGCGCCGTATGGGTGCGCACGACGGACTTCGGCGACGACAAGGACCGCGTGATCCGCCGCTCGAACGGCGAGTACACGTACTTCGCCGCCGACGCCGCCTACTACCTGAACAAGGGCGACCGTGGCTTCCGCGACAAGATCTACCTGCTGGGCGCCGACCACCACGGCTACGTGCACCGCCTCAAGGCGGTTGCGGGGGCGGCGGGGGACGACCCCGCGAAGAACATCCAGGTGCTGATCGGCCAGATGGTCTCGATCAACGGCGCCCGCCTCAGCAAGCGTGCCGGCAACATCATCGAGATGGACGACCTGCTCGACTGGCTCGGCACGGACGCGCTGCGCTACTCGCTGGAGCGCTCGCCCGCCGACTCGCCGCTCGACCTCGACCCGGAGCTGCTGCAGAAGCGCACGAACGACAACCCGGTGTTCTACGTGCAGTACGCACACGCCCGTACCCACAACGTCGCGCGCAATGCCGCCGACTCCGGCGTCGACCGCTCCGTCTTCGCCCCGGAGACGCTCACGCACGAGACCGAGGCGGCGCTGCTGGGCGCGCTCCAGGAGTTCCCCCGCATCGTGGCGTTCGCGGCCGAGGTGCGCGAGCCGCACCGCGTCGCGCGCTATCTGGAGGAGCTCGCCGGCCTGTACCACCGCTGGTACGACAACTGCCGGGTGATCCCGCTGAGCGACGCCCCGGTGGAGGACGTGCACCGCACGCGCCTGTGGCTGAACGATGCCGCCGGCCAGGTCTTCCGCAACGGACTCGACCTGCTCGGCGTGTCCGCGCCCGAGCGCATGTAGGAGCGCCATGAGCGACGACAACCACACCCTCCCGTATCCGAAGCCCTCGGACGAGCACCCGACGCTCGTGGTCCCGGACGCGGCGGACGGTCGGGGCGGTGCCGGACGTCGTCGCCGGCGGTGGCCGTGGGTCGTGCTCATCGTCGTGGTCGTGCTCGCCGCCCTCGTGGTCGCGGCCGAGTTCGTCGCCCGTGCGGTGCTGCCCGGTGTCGTCCGATCGATCGTCATCGAGCAGCTCGACCTCCCTGCCGACCAGCAGCTGGACGTCGAGACCGAGGGGATCCTCCTCCCACAGCTCCTCGCCGGTCGTCTCGACACCCTGCGCCTGTCGACGGAGGCCGTCACGCTGCAGGGCATCACCGGTGCCGCCGACGTCACGGCGACGGGCGTTCCGCTGCGGGGCGGCGACCTCGACGGCGCGGACGGCACCATCCGCATCGACCAGGAGCAGTTCACCGCTCTGCTCGCCGACTCGGAACTCCCTGTCGACACCGTGGAGTTCGTGGCACCGAACGCGACCCTCGGCGGCTCGTTCGACGTGCTCGGCACCGCGGTGCCGGTATCCGTGACCCTGACCCCCGGGGCTGTCGAGGGCGACCTCGAACTCACCCCGGTGGCGGCGAGCATCGGCGGCGTCGACATCGATCTCGATCGTGTGGGCTCGTCGTTCGGCTCCCTCGGCGAGGGGATCACCGAACCGCGGCGCGTCTGCATCGCGGACCAGCTGCCGGCCGGCCTCACCCTGACGGGAATCGAGATCGTCGACGACCAGGCCGTGATCGACATCGACGTGGACGGGGCGATCGTCACGGACGAGACGCTCCAGGAGAAGGATACCTGCGACCGCTGAGCGGTCACGCACCGGTCAGGTGGCCAGGCGCTCCTCCAGACGCGCGGCGAGCTCCGCCGGCCGTTGCAGGGGGATGCCGTGTCCGCACCCCTCGGCGACCTCGAGGGTGCTGCGGGGATGCACCCGGTCCAGCAGCGCGGCGGAGCGGCGCATCATCGGCTTCTCCTCCGCACCGACCAGGATCAGGGCGGTGCCGGGATGCGCGCGCCACGCGGGCGGAGGCGTGAAACGGAGGTTCTCCTCTACCGCGCGCAGCAGGGTCGTGCGCGAGATGGCCGCGGAGGTCTCCAGATAGCGGGGGAGCAGCGCGTCGGGAATGAACAGCTCGCGGGCCTGAAGGCGGGCGAAGCGCTCGTTCCTGGCGAGCCCTGCCGTGAGGCGGAGCAGCGCGAGGGTCGGGCCGACGGCGCGCAGCGGTTCCGCCTGAGCGCTGATGACCACGGCGTCGGCGACGAGGTCCGGTCGTCGTGCCGCGAGCAGGACGGCGAGCTGGGCGCCGAGGGAGAACCCGACGACGGTCGCCGGTTGCGTCTCCTGCTCCAGCAGCGGGACGAGCGCCGCGACCGTCTCCTCGTGCGACACGTAGTCCGCTGTCGCGCTGCCACCGTGTCCCGGAAGATCCGGGAGGATGACCCGCCGTGCGGGGTCGAGGTGACTGCGCAGCGGCTCCCACATCCAGCCGGCGACCCCGCCCCCGTGCAGCAGGAGGAGGGGAGGGGTTCCTGCGGAGCCTGTCGTCTCGTGATGCATGTCACTCCGTCTCGAAGCTCGCGGCCATGCGGCCGACCGTGTCGATGGCGCTCTCCAGCGTCGCGCGATCGAGGGGCCCCAGGGTGCGGGCCGCGGAGAGCAGGCCGAGCGTGGCACTGGACAACGCGAGAGCCAGGGCCTCGGGCTCCACGTCCGGCACGATCCGGCCCTGCTCCTGCAGCTCACGGATCCCGGCGACGACCTGTTCGTGACGCATCCGGTACCGGGCGGGTGGCTGCGCGGCGACGTGCGCACCGAGCACTCCCGCGTCGTCGAGGAACGCGGCCGTCATGAGCTCGTCGCCGAGCAGGGCAGCAGCTGTGGCGCGGTAGAGGGCACTGAGCGAGGGCTGCGGTCCTGCGGTACGGGCGACCGCATCGGCGATCCGAGACGTGCCGCGCTGGAGCAGCGCGTCGAGGATGTCGCGCTTCGCCGCGAACTCCAGGTAGACCGCGCCCTTGCCGATGCCGGCCGCGCGTGCGATCGCGGCGACGCTCATGGCATCGAACCCGTGGGTCAGCACCATCCGCTCCGCGGCATCGAGGATGCGAGCGCGCCGGTCGGGCACGAGCGGCCTAGGCATCGGAGCCTCGGGCGAACCAGTCCCGGAGGGCGGGGATCACGAGGTCGGGGCGGTCGCGTTGCACCCAGTGTCCGGCTCCCGGTGCCACCAGGAGCCGGCCGGCCGGCAGCGCGTCCGCCGCCTCCTCGATCCTCCGAAGAGGCACGCCGGAATCCCGGTCGCCGTGCACGAGCAGGACGGGGACCCGGATCTCGGCGAGCCGGTCGCGGTAGTCGGTGCGGAGTCGCAGCGGTCGCACCTGATCCCGCTGCCAGTCGCCGAACGTCGTGAGACCCGATCCGGTCGCTGCCTCGGCGAGCACCGCATCGACGAGAGCCGGGTTGCGGGCGTCCGGGGAGTGCACGAGATCCTGGAGGCCGCGCATCATCGCCTTACGGTCGCGCGCGTAGGCGCGTGTCATGGCGCCGAGCAGCCCCGAACGCAGGAGCAGGAATGTCGACAGGTGCGAGAGGGCACCGAGGCGTCCGTCCGTCAGCCGTGGCATCAGCCCGTAGCTGCCGAGGAGGGCGGCGGAGAGCGCAGCGTCCGGGCGGTCGAGGAGGTGGCCCAACGCCAACCCGGCACCCAGGGAGAGTCCGCCGACGACGTAGGCCTGCAGGTCGAGGGCATCGACGAGGTCGCCGACGTACTGCACCAGGCGCTCCTGCGTCAGCGGCGCTTCGAGGCGCGGACTGCGCCCGAACCCGGGGTGGTCCGGTGCCACGACGCGGTGTCCGGCGGCCGCCAACGCCGGTCCGACCTCGCCCCAGGAGAGTTCTGCACTGTCGGCGCCGCCGCCGTGCAGAAGGAGCGCGGGCGGCTGCGTCTCCGCCGCGGGGCACCATTCCGCGACCGACACCCGCGCGCCGGGAACGGTCACGGTGTGCCGTCGTGGTGCGGACATGCGTCCCCTCTCGTTGTGACCACCATATCGACTGCGGTCACAACGAGGATGGTCAGTCTTTCTCGGCCGCCTTCTCGGCGGTGCCGTTCTCCTCGGCCGCCGCACGCTGGGCGTCACGCAGCTCGGCTGTGGCGATCTTGACGTCCACCTCGGCGCGCTGCAGTCGCCGCTGGACGAACGTCCGTGCGCCGAACCGTTCGTGCAGGCGGTCACCGCGCTCCTCCTCGGCCGTGACGATGTAGGCGCACGAGACGAGGATGACCTGGGTGGACAGCTGGAGCCAGATCAGCAGCGCGAGGAGCGAGGCGAACGAGGCGAGCAGGGGGTTGCTCGTCGCACCGCCGACGAAGAGCCCGGAGAGCTGCTGCAGCACGATCAGACCGAAGGCGCCGAGGAAGGCGCCGCTCCACAACGACCGCGCAGCGGGTCGGACGCCGGACAGCAGGAGGAAGGCCCCCACGATCAGAGCCGCGTCGAGGATGACCACCACGAGGAGCGACAGGATCCGGACCGTCCAGGCGAGCAGAGGCGAATCCGACGGCACCCCGAGCAGGTCGCCGATCCAGGTCACCCCGAGCTGTCCGATGAAGGTGATCCCGGCGGCGAGCACGAACGCGAGGCCGATGCCGATGCCAAGAAGCAGGTTGCGGACGATGACCCAGATCCACAGGATGTCCGCCTGGATCGTGCCGGCGATGGTCCGGATGGCCGTGCGGAGCGAGCCGATGGCGCCGAGCGCGGCACCGATCAGCGCGACGAGGGAGATGATGCCGGCGATCGAGAACGACGCCGGAGTCCGGAGGTCCTTCGTATCGATGACACCGCCCTCACCGATGAGCCCGGGGACCGCGGACTGCACGGCGTCGATGATCGCGCGCCAGGCCTCCGGGTTTCCGGAGAGCCAGAGGGCCGCGAGCGAGAAGCCGAGGAGCACGCCGGCGAAGACGCTGAACAGGGCCCGGTAGGTCACGCTGTCGGCGAGCATCGGACCGCGGCGCTCGGAGTACAGCAGCACCGCCCTGACCGGGCGCCGGGCCAGGGCCCAAGCGATCACCGGTCCCGTGATGCGGGCGACGAGTCCCGGTCGGGCCGGGGCTGCGGAACGGTTCTCGGAGTCTCGCGTGTCGGTGTCTGCCACGCCCCCACCCTATGAGCCGCTCGGCACCCCTCCCCAGGGGGTTGACGCGGCGTGTCACCATGACCAGGCGGGGACAGGGGGTGCCCTAGAATCGGGGCAACTCGATGTGCGCCTCCGCCCGAGATCCGTCCCACGATTGGTGTTCCGTGCTCGACTCTGCCGCCACGCTCGCTCCGGATTGGCTCGTCGTCCCCGACGACCCGAACGATCTCGCGGTCGGGGTCTGGCCGTCCTCCACGGAGCGCGACGAGGACGGAGCCCTCGTGCTGGCGGGTGTGACGGCGCCGGAGCTCGTCCGGGCCTACGGCACGCCGCTCCTCGTGCTCGACGAAGACGAGGTGCGCCGCCGCGCCAGGGCCTTCCGCGACGCTTTCGACCGCGCCGCCTCCGCCCACGGCACGACCGCGCAGGTGTACTACGCGGGCAAGGCGTTCCTGTGCACGACGGTCGCCCGGTGGGTCGTCGACGAGGGGCTCCGCATCGACGTGTGCACCGGCGGCGAGCTCGAAGTCGCCCTCGCCGCGGGGGTCGCTCCGGCCTCGCTCGGCTTCCACGGCAACAACAAGTCGGTCGCCGAGCTCGAGCGCGCGGTCGCCCTCGGCGTGGGGACGATCGTCGTCGACAGCGCGATCGAGATCGAGCGCCTGGCCGCCATCACCGCCCGCACCGACGCCGTGCAGCGCGTCATGGTCCGGGTCATCAGCGGCGTCCACGCCGAGACCCACGACTTCCTCGCCACGGCGCACGAGGACCAGAAGTTCGGCTTCCCGCTCGCCGAGGCGGAGGTCGCCGTGGCACGGATCCGCGAGATCCCCGGGTTGGAGTTCGCCGGACTGCACTGCCACATCGGCTCCCAGATCTTCGGCGTGGCCGGCTTCCGCGAGTCCGCCTCCCGCGTGCTCGAACTGCACGCCGCCCTCCTCGAGGACGGCCCCGTGCCGCAGCTGAACCTCGGCGGCGGGTTCGGCATCGCCTACACCCGCATCGACGACCCCACCCCCATCGACGAGCTCGCCGGCGGCATCGTCGCGGCGGTGGCCGAGGGCTGCGCGGCGCGCGGCATCCCCGTGCCGGCGCTGTCGTTCGAGCCCGGGCGTGCGATCGTCGGCACTGCGGGCGTGACGCTCTACGAGGTCGGCACGACGAAGGACGTCACGGTCGCCTCGGGGGCGACCCGGCGTTACGTCAGCGTCGACGGCGGGATGAGTGACAACGCCCGCACGGCTCTCTACGGCGCCAGCTACTCCGCCCGCCTGGCCTCGCGCGCGGGCACGGGCGACCCGCAGTTGAGCCGGGTGGTCGGCAAGCACTGCGAGTCCGGCGACATCGTCGTCGATCACGAATATCTGCCCGGCGACGTCACCCCGGGGGACCTGCTCGCGGTGCCCGCGACGGGCGCGTACTGCGCCTCTCTCGCGAGCAACTACAACCACGTCCCGCGGCCGCCGATCGTGGCGGTGCGCGAGGGTCGCTCGCGGGTGATCGTCCGCGGCGAGACCGTCCACGACCTGCTGGCCCGCGACGCGGGCATCGACGGGGCGCACGCCCCCGAGGGAGCACGATGACCCACCCCAGAAGGAGCACCCATGACTGACTACAGACGACTTCGCGTGGCGCTGCTGGGCGCCGGAGCCGTCGGCTCCCAGGTGGCGGCCCTCCTGCTCCGCCACGGCGACGAGCTGGCCGACCGCGCGGGTGCCGCGCTGGAGCTGGCGGGCATCGCGGTGCGCAACCTCGACGCGCCCCGCGACGTCGAGCTGCCGAAGGAGCTCTTCACGACCGATGCCGAGTCGCTCATCCTCGGCGCCGACATCGTGATCGAGCTGATCGGCGGGATCGAGCCCGCCCGCACCAACATCCTCCAGGCCATCGGCTCCGGCGCCGACGTGGTCACCGCCAACAAGGCGCTGCTGGCGACCCACGGGCCGGAGCTGTTCGAGGCCGCGGATCGCGTCGGCGCGTCGGTGTACTACGAGGCGGCGGCCGCCGGCGCCATCCCGATCATCCGTCCGCTGCGCGACTCGCTCGCCGGCGACCGCGTCGTGCGCATCATGGGCATCGTCAACGGCACCACGAACTACATCCTCGACCGGATGGACACCGAGGGCGCCGACTTCGCCG
This sequence comes from Microbacterium meiriae, assembly GCF_025143875.1. Taxonomy (NCBI): domain Bacteria; kingdom Bacillati; phylum Actinomycetota; class Actinomycetes; order Micrococcales; family Microbacteriaceae; genus Microbacterium; species Microbacterium meiriae. The sequence continues at coordinate 16,174 of NZ_JAMBDU010000033.1, forward strand.
ACGTGCTCGCCGACGCGCAGCGCCTGGGGTATGCGGAGGCCGACCCCACCGCCGACGTCGAGGGCTACGACGCCGCGCAGAAGGCCGCGATCCTCGCCAGCCTCGCCTTCCACACCGCGGTGCCGCTGGAGGCGGTGCATCGCGAGGGCATCACCTCGATCACCGCGTCGATGATCGAGGAGGCCCGCGCGGCCGGCTTCGTCATCAAGCTGCTCGCCGTCTGCGAGCGGATCGAGGCGAACGGCGCCGAGTCCATCTCGGTGCGGGTCTACCCGGCACTCGTCCCCGTGTCCCACCCGCTCGCCTCCGTGCACGGTGCCAACAACGCCGTCTTCGTCGAGGCGGAGGCCGCCGGCTCTCTCATGTTCTACGGGGCGGGCGCCGGCGGCGTGCAGACGGCCTCGGCCGTCCTCGGCGACGTCGTCTCCGCTGCGCGTCGGCATATCGCGGGCGGCGTCGGCGTGGGCGAGTCCACCCGGGCGAATCTCCCCGTCGTGCCCATCGGCCACGTCACCACGCGGTACCAGATCACCCTCGAGGTCTCCGACGCCCCCGGCGTGCTCGCGACCGTGGCGGGCATCCTCAGCGACGGCGGAGTGTCCGTCGCGACCGTCGTCCAGACCGTCGAGGGCGAGGACGAGCCGACCGCTCGCCTCATCATCGGCACGCACCGTGCGACCGAGCAGGCCCTCAGCGACACGGTGGACGTGCTGGGCGACAGCGACGTCGTCGCCCGTGTGGTGTCCGTCCTCCGGGTGGAAGGCGAGTGACCACGGTGACGGCTACGGCTCCCGCTCGCGAGGAGCACGGCGCCCGCATCGGCCGCACGGTCGAGGTGACGGTGCCGGCGACGAGCGCCAACCTCGGCCCCGGCTTCGACACGCTCGGCCTGGCGCTGAGCATCTACGACCGTCTCGAGGTGACCGCTCTGCCGGAGGGGGAGCTCGAGATCGAGGTCTCCGGTTCGGGCGCCGCCGACATCCCCCGGGATGCGTCCAACCTCATCGTCCGGACGATCGCCTACGTCTTCGCGGACGTCGGCAGGCCGATGCCCGGCCTGCGCATCGTGGCCGAGAACGCGGTCCCGCACGGCCGCGGCCTGGGGTCCTCCGGTGCGGCCGTCGCTGCCGGCGTGCTCGCGGCGAAGGGGCTGCTGGCCGGCGACGTCGACCTCTCCGACACCGATCTGCTGCGCCTCGCGACCGAGCTCGAGGGCCACCCGGACAACGTGGCGCCCGCGCTGTTCGGCGGGCTCACGATCGCGTGGATGGGGGAGCGGGGTCCGCAGCACAAGAAGCTCCTCGTGCATCGGGGCGTCTCGCCCCTGGTCCTCGTCCCCGCGTACACGATGTCGACCTCGCAGGCCCGCTCGCTGCAGCCGCCGCACGTCTCCACGGCCGACGCCGTGTTCAACGTGTCCCGGTCGGCTCTGCTCATCGCGGCGCTGATGCAGAGCCCGGAGCTGCTGCTGGACGCGACCGCCGACCGCCTGCACCAGGACTACCGCGCCGGCGCCATGCCCGAGACGCAGCGCCTCGTGCAGGCGCTGCGGGCCGCCGGATTCGCCGCCGTCGTCTCCGGCGCCGGCCCCAGTGTGCTCGTCCTCGCGGACGGTCCGGGCAGTCGCCTGGACGCCGTCGAGGTGGCCAATCGGGTGACCGACACCCCGTGGGAGGCGCTCCTGCTCGCCGTCGACGTCCGTGGTGGTACAGTGGGGGATCGAGCGGAGGGCTCCACGTAGCATTCGTGAATCTGGCCCCATTGCATCTCTTGCAAGACCCGCACGCAAACCCCTGAGGCCCAAGTGCCGAGGCTGGCTGACGCCGAGCGTCAGCCCGTGCGATCGTGCGCAGCACCCGTTGTGCGCGTTCACGCTCATTTCCCATGACCTATAAGGGAGTACTCGTGGAGAACCTCTCCGAGACCCAGAACGATCAGGCGGCTCCGACCGCCGACGCCCCCGTCGCCGCGCAGGCGACCGAGTCCGCTCCGGCCAAGAAGCGCGCGCCGCGCCGGGCGAGCACCGCGACGGCCGCTGCCAAGGCCGCCAAGGCGGAGGAGTCCGGCACCGCCGATGCTCCCGCCGCTGCCGGCGACTCCGCCGAGGGGGCAGAAGCCGCGCCCAAGGCGAAGGCTCCGCGCCGCACCCGCGCGAAGAAGGCGGACGCCGAGGCCCCCGCCGAGACCGCCGCCGCCGAGCCGGCGCCTGCTGCCGAGGCCGCCGAGGCACCGGCCGAGGCCCCGAAGTCCGGACGCGGCCGTCGCACGAAGAAGGCGGACGCCGAGGCCCCCGAGGCGAAGACCGAGAAGGCCGAGGCGGCACCGGCCGACGGCGCGACCGAGACGGCCGACGCGGGCACCGCCCAGGGCGGCCGCACCAAGAACGACGCGGCGAAGAACGAGCCGAAGAACGACGGCGCTGCCGCGAAGAACGAGGCCGAGGCGGACGCCCCCGCGAAGGACGCGTCCGGCGAGGGAGACAACGGCGACGAGCAGGGTGGTCGAGGCCGCAGCCGCAACCGCAACCGCAACCGCGGCCGCGGGCAGGGCGGCGGTCAGGAGCAGGCGCAGAACGCACCGGCCGACGACGACCAGTCCGGCAACGGCAACGGGCGCAACCGTCAGCGCAACAAGCGTCGCGGCGCCGGCCCTGTCGACGAGTTCGAGACCGAGATCACCGAGGACGACGTCCTCATCCCGATCGCCGGCATCCTCGACGTGCTCGACAACTACGCCTTCGTGCGCACCACCGGCTACCTCGCCGGGCCCAGCGACGTCTACGTCTCGCTCGGCCAGGTCAAGAAGTACAACCTCCGCAAGGGCGACGCGGTCGTCGGCTCCATCAAGCAGCCGCGCGAAGGCGAGCAGCAGGGCCGCCAGAAGTACAACGCCCTCGTCAAGGTCGACTCCATCAACGGCCTCTCGGTCGACGACGCGGCCACCCGCGTGGAGTTCGGCAAGCTCACGCCGCTCTACCCGCAGGAGCGTCTGCGCCTGGAGACGGCTCCGGAGAAGCTGACGCAGCGCATCATCGACCTCGTCGCACCGATCGGCAAGGGCCAGCGCGGCCTGATCGTCGCGCCCCCCAAGGCCGGCAAGACGATCGTCCTGCAGCAGATCGCCAACGCGATCGCGCAGAACAACCCCGAGGTGCACCTCATGGTCGTGCTCGTCGACGAGCGCCCGGAAGAGGTCACCGACATGGAGCGCACGGTGAAGGGCGAGGTCATCGCCTCCACCTTCGACCGGCCAGCCGAAGACCACACGACGGTCGCCGAGCTCGCGATCGAGCGCGCCAAGCGCCTCGTCGAGCTGGGCCGCGACGTGGTCGTGCTGCTCGACTCGATCACCCGCCTCGGACGCGCGTACAACCTGGCCGCTCCGGCGTCCGGCCGCGTCCTCACCGGTGGCGTCGACGCATCCGCACTCTACCCGCCGAAGCGCTTCTTCGGTGCCGCCCGCAACATCGAGAACGGCGGATCCCTCACGATCCTCGCCACCGCGCTCGTCGAGACCGGCTCCAAGATGGACGAGGTCATCTTCGAGGAGTTCAAGGGCACCGGCAACAGCGAGCTGCGCCTGTCCCGCCAGCTCGCCGACAAGCGCATCTTCCCGGCGGTGGACGTGAACGCGTCCAGCACCCGCCGCGAGGAGATGCTCCTCTCCGCCGACGAGGTCAAGATCACCTGGAAGCTGCGCCGCGCTCTCGCCGGCCTCGACCCGCAGCAGGCGCTGGAGGTCGTGCTCGGCAAGCTCAAGGAGACCCACTCCAACGTGGAGTTCCTCGTTCAGATGCAGAAGTCGATCCCGACGCTGCCCTCGGGCGCCCACGGGCACGACAACAACATCCGCTGAGGCCCGACGTGTTCGAGTCCGTCCAGACTCTGATCGACGAGCATCGCCGGGTCCAGGAGGAGCTCTCCGACCCGGCGGTGCACGCCGACGCGGCCCGCGCCAAGCGTGTCAACCGTCGGTACGCCGAGCTGTCGCGCATCGTCGCGGCGCACGAGGCGTGGACGGGCGCCGTCGATGATCTGGAGGCGGCGCGCGAGCTCGCCAGGGAGGACGAGGCGTTCGCCGCCGAGGTCCCCGCGCTGGAGGAGGGCGTGCAGACCGCGCAGGAGCGCCTCCGACGACTCCTCATCCCGCGCGACCCCGACGACGCCCGCGACGTGATCATGGAGATCAAGGCGGGGGAGGGCGGCGCCGAGTCGGCGTTGTTCGCGGCGGATCTGCTGCGCATGTACGTGCAGTACGCCGCGTCCAAGGGGTGGAAGACCGAGCTGCTCGAGCGCAACGAGTCCGACCTCGGCGGCTACAAGGACGTCCAGGTCGCCATCAAGGGCTCTTCGTCCGACCCTGCACAGGGCGTCTGGGCGCACCTGAAGTACGAGGGCGGCGTGCACCGCGTGCAGCGGGTGCCGGCCACGGAGTCGCAGGGACGCATCCACACGTCCACGACCGGCGTGCTCGTGTTCCCCGAGGTGGAAGAGCCCGAGGAGATCCAGATCGATCAGAACGATCTGAAGATCGACGTGTTCCGTTCCTCGGGCCCCGGCGGCCAGTCGGTGAACACCACCGACTCCGCGGTCCGGATCACCCACGTGCCGACCGGCATCGTCGTGTCGATGCAGAACGAGAAGTCGCAGTTGCAGAACCGTGAGGCCGCGATGCGCGTGCTGCGCGCCCGACTGCTCGCCAAGCAGCAGGAGGAGCTCGACGCGGCCGCCTCCGACGCGCGCAAGTCGCAGATCCGCGGCATGGACCGCTCGGAGCGCATCCGTACCTACAACTTCCCGGAGAACCGGATCGCGGATCACCGGACCGGGTTCAAGGCGTACAACCTCGATCAGGTCATGGACGGTGCGCTCGACCCCATCATCGAGAGCGCCATCGCCGCCGACGAAGAAGCACGCCTCGCCGCCGTGGGCTCCGAGGGCTGAGCGGCCGCCCACCGCGTCACGTGCGCGTCGCGTACCGGTGCTCGGGCCGTCCGGTCGATCCGTACCGCAGCCGCACCTCGACGATCGTCCGTGCGGCGAGTGCCGCGAGGTGCCGTTGCGCGGTGGCCCGTGAGATGCCGACCCGCTCGGCGACCTCCGCGGCCGAGGCCTCGCCGTCTCCGAGCGCTGCGAGCACGCGCTGCTCGGTGGCCGAGCGTGAAAGGGACACCGGCTCACCGCCGCCGTGCAGGATCGCGAGCGCCCGGTCCACGTCCTCCTGCGTGAGGGGCCGCTCACCCGCGAGCAGGTTGCGATAGCGCAGGTACCGGTCGAGGAGGCCGGTCAGTCCGCGACGGTCGAACGGTTTCACGAGATAGCCGATCGCGCCGGCCCGCAGGGCTCGTCGCACGGTGGGCGCGTCGTCCGCGGCGGAGATGAGGATCGCGTCCACCCGGACCTCACGGACGAGTCCGATGCCGTCGCCGTCGGGGAGGTAGACGTCGGCGAGCAGCAGGTCGGGGCGTGTCGAGCGCACGAGGTCGCGAGCCTCGCCACAGGAGCGCGCGGTACCGGTCACGGTGTATCCGGGATGGTCGTCCACGACCGCCCGGTGCAGGTCGGCCACCCGGAAGTCGTCGTCGAGGATGAGCGCACGCAGCGGTTCCGTCACAGGTCCTCCTTCGAGAGATGCGGAGTGGGGTCGACGGCATCTCCGATGCGGGCGGCGAACACCGCGCCGTGGTCGGTGCCGCCGGGGTCGATGATCCAGAGGTCGCCGCCGCTCCGGCGGGCGATCTCCGTGGCCAGGGGCAGGCCGATACCGTGCCCGTGCACGCGATCCTCGCTTCCCGCGTCGTCGGCGGGCGCTCGGAGGTCGGGCTCCCGGATACCGGCGCCGGAGTCGGAGACGGTGACGACGAGCGCGCCGCCGTCGCTCAGCGCGGAGACCTCGACCCACCGCGGGTCCCTCGTGCCCGCGACGGCGGCGGCGATCGCGTTGTCGACGAGATTGCCGAGCACGCTCGCCACGTCCTCCGCCCGACGCACGGTGCCGATCAGCTGCGTGTCCTCCGCGATCCGCAGGGCGACGCCCCGTTCGGCGGCCTCCACGCCCTTGGCTCCCAGGAATGCGTGCAGGAACGGATCGCCCACGAGGTCGAGGCCGGCGACGGGGAACGACACGGGACCGCGGCTCACCAGCTCGTCGAGGAAGGCGCGCGCGTCGGCGACACGGCCGGCGTCGATGAGGCCGGCAGCCACGTGCAGGCGGTTGGCGAACTCGTGGCGCTGGACCCGCAGTGCTGAGGTCATCGTGCGCACGGCCTCCAGCCGCTCGGTGAGGGCGATGAGGTCGGTGCGGTCGCGCACGATCAGCACGTCACCGAGTTCCTGCCCGTCGCGCCGCACCGCGCTCGACTCGAGATAGAGCATCCGGTCGCCGACGACCGCCTCCGCACGCTCGCGGGCTCCCGTGGCCGTGTCCCGTACGACCGGTGGCAGCGGGAGCTCGCCCACGCGGCGGCCGACCGGGTCGTGGAGCCCGAGGAGCCGATCCGCCGCGGCATTGCTCACCCGCACGACACCGTCCTGATCGACCGCGAGCACGCCGTCGCCGACACCGTTCAGCACCGCCGTCTGGTTCTGCACGAGGGCGACCAGCTCCTCGGGCTGCACGCCGAGGGTCAACCGCTCCCAGCGGCGGCGGAGGAGAAGGAAGGTCGCGAGCGCGAGCGCGAGCGCGCCGGCGGCCGTCAGCCCGATCGCGGCGAGCACGGGCGGGAGGTCGTCGAAGACCCCGGTGCGCTCGAACCCGACGCTGATCTCGCCGACCGGCGTGCCGGTATCGTCCCGCACCGGCACCTTCGCGCGTGCCGACTCGCCGAGCGTGCCGGTCTGCCAGTCGACCACCTCGTGGCCCGCCAGCACCTCGGCGAACGGGGTGCTCACCACTTCGCCGATCCGCGACGGCAGGGGGTGGGCGAGGCGGATGCCGTGGTCGTCCGTGATCACCACGAACAGAGCCCCGGTGCGCGCCATGACGGCGGCGGAGATCTGCTGCAGCTCCCCGTCGCGCAGCGCCGCCGCATCCGGCTCGTCGTCCGACGCGGAGATGGCGGTCACCGTCTCCCGCACCTGCGCGTCCTCCGCCAGGGTCCTGGCGATGCCGAGTGCCGTCGACTCCGCCTCGGCGCGCAGCTGCTGGACCGCGAGCGCGAGATACACGCCCGTGCACAGCGTCACGACGAGGGCGACGGCGGCGAGATGCAGCAACAGGGCGCGGGTCGCGAACCGGACCCGCTTCTCCGTGGACATCGTCACCTCGCTCCCGACGCGCAATATGCGCAGAAGTCACGGTACGCGCACAAGGCGCGGTTATGCGGCATACCGCGCTCCGCGTCCCCGGATTCCCTAGCCTCGTCAGGATCCGTCAGCGATGACGGAGCGACGACGAAGGAGTCACGCATGTTCCACGCATCGACCGCGCTGATCGCTGCCGCCGAGGAGGAGGCACCGACCTACGACGTGGCCTTCGTGCCGCCGGAGGGCGTGCTCGTCATCCTCGGCTTCACGATGGTCCTCGTGTTCATGACGCTGATCATGACCAAGCGCCTCACCCCGATGGTGGCCCTGATCCTGGTGCCGACCGCCTTCGGGCTCTTCGCGGGAGCGGGGCTCGGGCTCGGCGACATGATCCTCGACTCGATCGGCACCATGGCGCCCACGGCGGCGCTGCTGATGTTCGCGATCATGTTCTTCGGCATCATGATCGACGTCGGACTCTTCGACCCTCTCATCCGGCTGATCACGCGGGTGCTCGGTGACGACCCCGCAAAGGTGGTGCTCGGGACGGCGATCCTCGCGGGCGCGGTGTCCCTCGACGGCGACGGCTCGACGACGTTCATCATCACGACCTCCGCGATGCTGCCCATCTACCTGCGCCTCGGCATGAGCCCCGTCGTCCTCACCTGCGTCGCCGGACTCATGAACGGCACGCTCAACATCGTCCCGTGGGGCGGCCCGACCGTGCGCGCCGCGACCGCGCTCGGTGTGCAGCCGACGGAGATCTTCGTGCCGATGCTCCCCGCTCTGGGCGCAGGCATCGTCGTGACGCTCGGCTTCGCCTGGCTCCTCGGCCTGGGGGAGCGGCGGCGCCTGGGACGGATCGACGCGGACGGCCGGCTCACCGGAGCCGACGGCGGCGTCCTCTCCTCAGTGCCCCGGATCTTCCGCGGCGCCGAGCTCAAGCCGGGCGCGCGCGCCTCGCTGCGCACCGGCAATCTCGTCGTCGTCGCCGGCGGACACGCTCCGGTCGCCGCCGGGAGCGTCGACCCCGCGGACACGGCGATGGCCGACACCATGCTGGACCCGGCCCGGCCGACCCTGCGTCCGCGGCTGATCTGGTTCAACCTCCTCCTGACCGTCGCGGTCATGGTGCTCCTGGTGATCGACATCCTGCCGTTGCCCTACGTGTTCATGGTCGGCGCGGGCATCGCCCTCGTCGTCAACTTCCGCGGCATCAAGGAGCAGGCGGCCGAGATCGTCGCGCACGCCCCGAGCATCGTCGGCGTCGTGTCGATGGTCATCGCGGCCGGAGTCCTCGTGGGAGTCCTCTCCGGCACCGGCATGGTCGACGCCATGGCGACCTGGATCACGAACGTGCTTCCGCCCGCGCTCGGGCCCTTCCTCGCCCCGATCACGGGTGTGCTGTCGATCCCGTTCACCTTCTTCATGTCGAACGACGCCTTCTACTTCGGCATCCTCCCCGTGCTCGCACAGAGCGCCGCGAACTTCGGCATCGATCCGGTCGAGATGGCCAGGGCCTCGATCACCGGGCAGCCGGTGCACCTGCAGAGTCCGCTGGTCCCCGCGATCCTGCTGCTGGTCTCGCTCGCCGGGGTGAACCTCGGAGACCACCACCGGAAGGTGCTGTGGCGCGCGGCCATCGTGTCGCTCGTGATGCTGGGGATCGGCATCCTGGTCGGCGCCGTCCCGTTCTTCGTCGCGCAGTGACGAAGGTCACCGGCCGCGGGGCGAGCGTCAGATGGAGTAGTCCGGGGCGGTCAGCAGGGCCCTGGTGTCCTCTCCGGCGGTCCGCTGGCGCGGCTTCGCGGGAACGCCGACGAGCACGCTGTCGGCGGGTGCGTCCTTGGTGACCACGGCGTTGGCGCCCACGACGGAACGGGCTCCGACCGTGACGGCGCCGAGGATCTTCGCCCCTGCGCCCACGGCGACGCCGTCCTGCAGGGTGGGGTGCCGCTTGCCGACGTCCCGTGTCCGGCCCCCGAGCGTCACGCCGTGGTACATCAGCACGTCATCGCCGATCTCCGCTGTCTCGCCGATGACGACGCCCATGCCGTGGTCGATGAAGAAGCGCCGGCCGATCCGGGCTCCGGGGTGGATCTCGACGCCGGTCAGCCACCGGGAGATCTGCGACCCGGCGCGCGCGAGGAGCCGGAGGCGCCGCCGCCACAGCGCGTGCGAGACGCGGTGCGCCCAAATGGCGTGCAGGCCGGGGTAGAGCAGTGCCACCTCGATCGCCGTGCGCGCGGCCGGATCGCGAAGGCGCGCGGCGGCGATGTCCTCGCGCATTCGCCCGATCATGCGCATCGGCGACCTCAGTCCTCGCGCAGGTCCTCGAACAGGGCGGTGGAGAGGTACCGCTCGCCGGTGTCCGGGATGATCACGACGATGGTCTTGCCGGCGTTCTCCGGGCGCGCGGCGACGGTCAGGGCCGCCGACACGGCGGCACCGGACGACATGCCGACCAGCAGACCCTCCTTCGCCGCGAGCTCGCGGGCAACGCGCAGCGAGTCCTCGAACTCCGCCGTGATGATCTCGTCGAGCACCTCGCGGTCGAGCACGTCGGGCACGAAGTTCGGGCCGATGCCCTGGATCTTGTGCGGTCCGGGGTGCCCCTCGGTGAGGACGGGGGAGTCCTTCGGCTCGACGGCGATGACCTGGACCTCGGGTTTCGCCGCCTTCAGCGCCTGGCCTGTGCCGGTGACCGTCCCGCCCGTGCCGACGCCGGCGATGAAGATGTCGACCGCGCCGTCGGTGTCCCGGAGGATCTCCTGCGCCGTGGTCTCGCGGTGGATCTGCGGATTCGCCGCGTTCTCGAACTGGCGGATCCAGACCGCGCCAGGGGTCTCGTCGACGATGCGCTTGACCTCCTCGATCGCGCCCTTCATGCCCTTGGTGGGGTCGGTGAGGACGATCTCCGCGCCGAACGCCTTGAGCAGCACACGGCGCTCCTTCGACATCGAGGCGGGCATCGTGAGGATGACACGGTAGCCGCGGGCGGCGCCGACCATGGCGAGGGCGATGCCGGTGTTGCCGCTCGTGGACTCCACGATGGTGCCGCCGGGGGAGAGCTCACCCGCGGCCTCCGCCGCATTGATCATGGCGATGCCGATGCGGTCCTTCACGCTGGACGCAGGGTTGTAGTACTCGAGCTTGGCGAGCACGGTGGCGCCGAGGCCCTCGGTCACGCGGTTGAGGCGGACGAGCGGCGTGTTGCCGAAAGCGGTGGTGATGTCGGGGTGGATGCCGGACATGGGGGAGCCCTTCCTGTGCGGGTGCGCTGCCGATCCAGCCTAGGCGAGCCCGAGGGGGGACGGGGCATTGTGACGTGCGCGCACTCTACGCTGGAGCCATGCCCGACCTCTCCCTCGCTGCGGCCGTGCGCGCCGCGGCGCAGCGTCTCGCCGACGCCGGCGTGCCCGACCCCCTCGTCGACGCCGAGCTGCTCGCCGGACACGTCCGAGGACAGCGCCGCGGGGAGGTGCAGGCGGCCATCGTCCGGGGCGACAGGCTCGACGACGACGACGCGACCGCCTTGGACGCGCTCGTCGCCCGACGCGCAGGCCGTGAGCCCCTGCAGCATCTCACCGGCACCGCACCGTTCCGGCATCTGGAGCTCGCGGTGGGCCCTGGTGTCTTCGTCCCCCGGCCCGAGACGGAGACCGTGGCGCAGTATGCGATCGACGCCCTTCTGGGATCGGGCGATCCGTCCCCCATCGGCGTCGATCTCGGCACGGGCAGCGGGGCGATCGCGCTCGCGATGGCGACCGAGGTGCCGCACGCCCGGGTGTACGCCGCGGAGATCTCCCCGGAGGCCCATGTCTGGGCCCGTCGCAACGTCGAGGGTGTCGAGAACCTCACGCTCGTGCTGTCCGATCTCGCCGATGCCTTCCCCGAACTGGACGGCACAGCCGCGGTCGTCATCTCGAACCCTCCGTACGTCCCCGCTCAGGCGATCCCGCGCGACCCCGAGGTCCGGCTGTTCGACCCCGCCCTCGCGCTCTACGGCGGAGAGGACGGGCTGGACGTCGTCCGTGTGCTCAGCACCAGGGCTCTGCGTCTGCTGCGGCCGGGGGGCACGCTGGTGATCGAGCACGGAGAACTGCAGGGCTCCCCGATCCGCGAGCTGCTCGCGGCTGACGGATGGCGGGCCGCAGCCACCCATCGCGATCTGACGCTGCGCGACCGCGCCACCACCGCCGTCCGCCCCTGATCAGCAGACGTCGAGCTCGTCCCGAACCCGCGCCGCGTAGAATCGAACCGTCATGTCCCCCATCTTCGACTGCAGCGACGAGGCGCAGCTGCTCGCCGGGATGCGCAATGCGCGCCAGGCGATCGGCCGCGGCGACCTCATCGTCATCCCCACCGACACCGTCTACGGCGTCGCCGCCGACGCCTTCTCGCCGCCTGCGGTGCAGCGCCTCCTGGACGCCAAGGGTCGCGGCCGCAATCAGCCGCCGCCCGTGCTCGTCGGCACGAAGGAGACGCTGCCGGCCCTCGCGGAGGCTGTTCCGGAGCCCGTCCAGCGTCTCGTCGACGCGTTCTGGCCCGGGGGGCTCACGATCGTGCTGCCGGCGCAGCCCTCGCTGGTGTGGGATCTGGGGGAGACCAAGGGCACGGTCGCCGTCCGCATGCCCGAGGGGCGGGTGGTGCTCGAGCTGCTGGCCGAGACCGGACCGCTCGCGGTGTCCAGTGCCAACCTCACCGGCAAGGCGGCAGCGATCTCCGCGCTCGACGCGGAGAAGATGCTGGGCGACAGCGTCGCGGTGTATCTGGACGACGGCATGAGCAAGGACGGCGTCGCGTCCACGATCATCGATGCGACCTCGCTCGTCCGCCGCGCGGGTGACGCCGAGCAGGGCGTCGTCCGGATCCTGCGGGACGGCGTCGTGACCAGGGAGCAGCTGCGCGAGGTCCTGGGCGACCTGCTCGAGCCGGACCCGCAGGACGAGGATTCGTGAAGCAGTACCTCTTCACGATCATCGTCACCGCCGCGATCACCTTCGTGCTGACCTGGGCGGTGTGGCGGCTGAGCCTCCGCTTCAAGCTGTATCCCGGCATCCGCGAACGCGACGTGCACACCACCCCCACGCCCCGACTCGGCGGCGTCGCGATTTTCCTCGGCATCGTCGCCGCCTTCGCGGTCTCGGCCGCCAACCCGTTCTTCCAGAGCATCTGGACGCCGCCGCAGACCATGTGGTCGATCCTCGCGGCCGCCCTGCTCATCGCCGTGATCGGGGTCATGGACGACCTCTGGGACATCGACTGGATGATCAAGCTGGGAGCGCAGTTCCTCGCCGCCGGCATCATCACGGTGGGCGGCGGCCTGCAGATCCTCTCCCTGCCGTTCGGCGACCTGATCGTCGTGTCGAGCTGGCTGAGCATCACGATCACCATGTTCGCGATCGTGATCGTCATGAACGCCGTGAACTTCATCGACGGTCTCGACGGTCTCGTCGCCGGCGTCTGCCTGATCTCGAACGGCGTCTTCTTCGCGTACTCGTACATCTTCACGCGGGACTCCGGGGCGTCGAGCTACTTCAACCTCTCCACGTTCCTCGCCGCGGTCCTCATCGGCGCCTGCCTCGGTTTCCTCCCGCTGAACTGGAGCCCGGCGAAGCTGTTCATGGGTGACTCCGGTGCTCTCGTGATCGGTCTGCTCATGGCGACCTCGGCCATCGCGATCACCGGGCAGATGGATCCGTCCGCCCTGGACCCGGAGCGCCTGGGGCGTTCGCAGCTGGTCGGCGCCTTCCTGCCGATCCTGCTCCCGTTGCTGGTCGTGCTCCTCCCGCTGCTGGACTTCGGCCTCGCCGTGCTGCGTCGGATGAGCGCGGGGCGATCGCCGTTCTCGCCGGACCGCAAGCACCTGCATCACCGGATGCTCGACCTCGGCCATCGCGACCGCGATGCGGTCCTGATCTTCTACGCCTGGACGGCCGTCATCTCCCTCGCCGTCCTCCTGATGTACGTCGGCGCCCGAGAGGACTGGCCCGGCCAGTACCTTCCGGGTGTCGCGTTCGGGGTCGTCGGCATCGCCGCATGCCTCGTCATCACCCTGAGTCCCACCCGCCGACGCAAGACCGCCGCGGGCGTCGCGCCCGACCCGATCCCCCTGGAGCCCCGATGAGTCCGAGCCCCGTTTCCAGCACCCCGATCCTGCGTCGCACCCTCGTCTGGTCGGCGGTGGCCACCGTCGTGCTGGCGCTCGTCGCCGGCGGGATCGGCTTCGCCGTCGCGCAGGGGGAGGGGCTGGTCAGCGGTCTCCTCGGTGTCCTCCTCGCCGCGCTGTTCCTCGGGATCACGGGGCTGAGCATCCTCATCGCCAACCGGTGGTACGGCGATCCGCTGTACGTGCAGCTCTTCTTCGCGATCGTGCTGGGCGGGTGGCTGCTGAAGCTCGGGGTCTTCGTCGTCGTGATGATCCTGCTCGCCGGACAGCCGTGGATCGAGCCGATGGTGTTCTTCCTGTCGATCGTCGCGGGGGTGCTCATGTCCCTCATCATCGACGTCGTCGTTCTCACCCAGATGCGGCTGCCGAACGTCAGCGACACCACGCTGCCCACCGAGGTGCCGGAGGACCGCGCCCCCGGAGCGGTGAACGATGCCTCCGACGGCCCTGCGGACGCGGCCCCGCGGTCTTAGGGCACCCTTGGATTCTGATAGTGTTGAGGAGTGCCCGCCGCTCGCCCGCGAGCGCTTGCGCTGTGTAGCACACCGACCATCGTCGCCCCGGTTCTGACCGGTGCCCCGAAGCTGGAGCCCGCGCTGTTTAATCTTGCTGCGACCCTGACCCCCCGACTCGCGTCCTCTGATGGCGAGTTCCACGGCCCTTCGATCGATGAGTTCTTCCCGGAGATCCTCTTCCACGTCGGACCCATCCCGGTCAACCGGATCCACCTGATCCAGTTGCTCTCGGTGATCGCCGTCGTCCTGATCCTCTGGCTCGGCACCCGCCGCATGAAGGTCGTGCCCGGCCGGTTCCAGAGCCTCGTCGAGATGGGCCTCGGCTTCGTCCGCGGCGGCATCGCGCACGACCTGCTCGGCCGCAAGGACGGCGACCGCTTCCTGCCGATCCTCACCACGATCTTCTTCATGGTGCTGTTCATGAACGTGACGGGAATCATCCCGTTCCTGAACATGCCGGGAACGGCGATCATCGCGGTGCCGCTCACGCTCGCCGTGGTCAGCTACGTCACGTTCATCTACGCCGGCATCAAGAAGAGCCCGAAGAACTTCTTCAAGAACGCGCTCTTCCCGTCCGGCGTGCCGTGGCCGGTCTACTTCATCGTCACGCCGATCGAGCTCATCTCGACGTTCATCATCCGCCCGGTGACCCTCACCCTGCGACTGCTGATGAACCTCGTCGTCGGCCACATGATCCTGGTCCTCTGCTTCGCGGCGACCCAGTTCTTCTTCTTCACCGCGGGCGGCGGCTGGGCTGCCCTCGGTATCGGAACCCTCGCCTTCGGCGGCGCCTTCACTCTCTTCGAGATCCTGGTCGCCGTCCTGCAGGCCTACGTCTTCACCGTCCTCACCGCGGTCTACATCCAGCTCGCGGTCGCAGAAGAGCACTGAGCGGGCGGGCAACAGCCCTCCCACCCAACGAAAGGAAAAACCCGTGGACGCAACTACGGTTCTCGCTGAAATCAACGGCCACCTCGCGGCGGTCGGCTACGGCCTCGCGGCCATCGGCCCGGCCATCGGTGTGGGCATCGTGGTCGGCAAGACCATCGAGGGCGTCGCCCGTCAGCCCGAGCTGGCCGGTCGCCTGCAGGTCCTCATGTGGATCGGTATCGCCTTCACCGAGGCGCTTGCGTTCGTCGGCATCGCCGTCGGATTCATCCCCTTCCCGTAATCCCCACCGACTTCTGAAGGAGACAGGATGCTGAACGCTCTTGTCACGAACCTCGCGGCTGAGGGTGAGGCGGCGAACAACCCGCTGATCCCCGCGTGGTACGACATCATCTGGTCGGGCTTCTGGTTCCTCATCATCCTCGCCGTCGTCTGGAAGGTCGCCCTTCCTCGTCTGACGAAGATGCTCGACGAGCGGTCCGCCGCCATCGAGGGCAACATCGCCAAGGCCGATGAGGCGCAGAAGCAGGCGGAAGCGGCTCTCGAGGAGTACACCCGACAGCTGGCCGAGGCACGCACCGAGGCCGGTGAGATCCGTGAGGCCGCCCGTGAGGACGGCAAGAAGATCATCGCCGAGGCGAAGGAGACCGCAGCCAGCGAGGCCGCGCGTCTGACCGCCACCGCGCACACGCAGATCGAGGCAGAGCGCCAGACGGCTCTCGTCTCCCTGCGCAGCGAGGTCGGCTCGCTCGCTCTGGACCTCGCCGGCGGCGTGGTCGGCGAGACGCTCTCCGACGACGCCCGCGCGGCCGCCGTGGTCGACCGCTTCCTCGCCGATCTCGAAGCATCCGACCTTCGACAGGCTCAGGTCCCGGGCGGGCAGTCGTAATGGGCAGCGCGACCGCTCAGGCACTCGCGGCATCCACTCAGACGCTTGCCGCAGCGAAGGACGTCACCCTCGAGTCCGCGCGCGAGCTGTTCGCGGCCGCGCGGGCCGTGGGCGAATCGTCTCAGCTGAGCGGCGCGCTGGCTGACCCCTCGGCTCCGACCTCGGCGCGACAGAACGTCGTGTCCGCGGTGTTCGGGCAGCACGGCCCCGCGGCGCAGGATGTCCTGCGCACCGCTGTCGCCGAACGCTGGTCGAACGCCTCCGAGCTGATCGACGGTCTCGAGGAGCTCGCGATCCGGGCGGCGACCATCGCCGAGCCCGGCGCGGACATCGAGGGCGAGCTCTTCGGCTTCTCGCGGGTGATCGCGGCGAACCCGGAGCTCGAGCTCGCGCTCGGCAGCCGGCTCGGGGGAGAGGACGCCAAGGCCGCCCTGGTCGAGCGTCTCCTCGTCGATGCCTCCGCCAGCGCTCCGACGGCCCTCATCGTCACGTCCCTCGTGCGTCAGCCGCGCGAGCGCCGGGTGCGGCAGCTGCTGAGCCGGGCGATGCGTATCGTCTCGAACCAGCGCGGTCGCCTCGTGGCCACGGTGCACACGGCGACCGAGCTCAGCGACGCGCAGCGCACGCGACTCGGCCAGACGCTCTCGCAGCGATACGGCGGCCAGGTGTCCCTCAACGTCGTCATCGACCCCAGCGTCGTCGGAGGCCTGCGCGTGCAGATCGCCGATGACGTCATCGACGGCAGCATCTCCGCACGACTCGCCGACCTTCGCCAGAAGCTCGCGGGCTAACACGACTTCGCGCGGGGAACCGCGCACCCAGATACAAAGGGAAGACAATGGCAGAACTATCGATCAGCCCCGACGTCATCCGTGACGCGCTGAAGGATTTCGCCGCCGCGTACGAGCCCACCGGGGCCGCGGCGACCGAGGTCGGCACCGTCATCGATGCCGCCGACGGCATCGCTCACGTCGAGGGACTTCCCGGCGTGATGGCGAACGAGCTCGTGACCTTCGCCGACGGCACCAAGGGTCTCGCGCTGAACCTCGACGAGCACGAGATCGGTGTCGTCGTCCTCGGCGACTTCACCGGCATCGAGGCCGGTCAGGAAGTCACCCGCACGGGTGAGGTCCTCTCCGTCCCGGTCGGTGACGGCTACCTCGGCCGTGTCGTCGACCCGCTCGGCAACCCGATCGACGGCCTCGGCGCGATCGCGACCGAGGGTGTCCGCGAGCTCGAGCTCCAGGCCCCCGGCGTCATGCAGCGCAAGTCGGTGCACGAGCCCATGCAGACCGGCATCAAGGCCATCGACGCGATGATCCCGGTCGGCCGCGGCCAGCGCCAGCTCATCATCGGCGACCGCCAGACCGGCAAGACGGCCATCGCGATCGACACGATCATCAACCAGAAGGCCAACTGGGAGTCCGGCGACGTCAACAAGCAGGTCCGCTGCATCTACGTCGCCATCGGTCAGAAGGGCTCGACCATCGCTTCGGTGAAGGGCGCGCTCGAGGAGGCCGGCGCTCTGGAGTACACCACCATCGTGGCGGCTCCGGCGTCCGACCCCGCCGGCTTCAAGTACCTCGCTCCGTACACCGGTTCGGCCATCGGCCAGCACTGGATGTACGGCGGCAAGCACGTCCTCATCATCTTCGACGACCTGTCGAAGCAGGCCGAGGCCTACCGTGCCGTCTCCCTGCTGCTGCGCCGCCCGCCGGGCCGCGAGGCCTACCCTGGCGACGTCTTCTACCTGCACTCCCGTCTGCTCGAGCGGTGCGCGAAGCTGTCCGACGAGCTCGGTGCGGGTTCGATGACCGGTCTTCCGATCATCGAGACCAAGGCGAACGACGTCTCGGCGTACATCCCGACCAACGTGATCTCGATCACCGACGGCCAGATCTTCCTGCAGTCCGACCTCTTCAACGCCAACCAGCGTCCTGCGGTCGACGTGGGTATCTCGGTGTCGCGTGTCGGTGGTGACGCTCAGGTGAAGTCGATCAAGAAGGTCTCCGGAACGTTGAAGCTGGAGCTGGCGCAGTACCGCTCGCTCGAGGCGTTCGCGATGTTCGCCTCGGACCTCGACGCCGCTTCGCGTCGTCAGCTCTCGCGCGGTGCCCGTCTGACCGAGCTGCTCAAGCAGCCGCAGTACTCGCCGTACCCGGTGGAGGAGCAGGTCGTCTCGATCTGGGCCGGCACCAACGGCAAGCTCGACTCGATCGAGGTCGAGGACGTGCTGCGTTTCGAGCGCGAGCTGCTCGACTACCTGCGTCGCAACACGAAGGTGCTCGACACCCTGCGGGAGACCAACGTGCTGGACGACGCCACCGTCGCCGAGCTCGACAAGCAGACCGACAACTTCCTCCTGGAGTTCCAGGGCGGCAAGGGCCACGCCATCGGCGCCCCTGGCCACGAGGAGCACGCTGCGGCCGAGGCCGAGGACGTCAACCAGGAGAAGATCGTCAAGGGTCGTCGCGCGTAACCGCGTGAGGTACTGATTCATGGGCGCTCAACTCAGGGTCTACAAGCAGAAGATCTCTTCTGCTCAGACGACCAAGAAGATCACGAAGGCGATGGAACTCATCGCGGCTTCGCGCATCCAGAAGGCGATGGCACGCGTCAAGGCGTCCACCCCCTTCGCGCGGGCCGTGACGAGGGCCGTGTCCGCCGTCGCGACGCACTCGAACGTCGACCACCCGCTCACCCGCGAGCCCGAGACGATCCGCCGCTCCGCGGTCGTGATCTTCTCGTCGGACCGCGGTCTCGCCGGAGCCTTCAACTCGCAGATCCTCCGTGAGGGTCTCGAGGTGGCGGAGCTCCTGCGCGAGCAGGGCAAGGAGCCGGTGTTCTACCTCGTGGGCCGCAAGGCCGTCGGGTACTTCCAGTTCCGTCGCATCGCGGCCGCTGCAGAGTGGACCGGCGACACCGACACCCCCTCGTTCCACACGGCGGAGGAGATCTCGCAGACGCTTCTCGAGGCCTTCAACCGTGGCGGCGAGGACGGCGGCGTCGACGAGATCCACCTCGTGTACAACCGCTTCGTCAGCATGATGACGCAGTCGCCGGAGTCCGTGCGCCTGCTGCCGCTGGAGATCGCGGAGGCCGACGACTCGGAGGCGGGCAGCACCGTCTACCCGCTGTACGAGTTCGAGCCCGACGCCGAGACGGTGCTCGACGCGATCCTGCCGGTGTACATCCAGAGCCGCGTCTTCAACGCCCTCCTGCAGTCGTCCGCCGCCAAGCAGGCCGCGACGCAGAAGGCGATGAAGTCGGCCAGCGACAACGCCGACAAGCTCATCACCGACTACACCCGCCTGCGCAACAACGCGCGTCAGGCCGAGATCACCCAGCAGATCGCCGAGATCGTCGGTGGCGCCGACGCTCTCGCATCGAGCTGACAGACCCTCAGGAAAGAGACGAAGAAATGACCACCACCGCCACGGCTGAGCAGCCGGCGACCGCGGTCGTCGGGCGCGTCGCCCGCGTCAACGGTCCGGTTGTCGACATCGAGTTCCCGCACGACTCGATCCCCGACATCTACAACGCCCTGAAGACCACCATCGTGATGGGCGAGGAGTCCACCGAGATCACGCTCGAGGTCGCGCAGCACCTCGGCGACGACCTGGTCCGCGCCATCGCCCTGAAGCCGACCGACGGCATCGTCCGCGGTCAGGAGGTGCGCGACACCGGTGAGGCCATCTCGGTCCCCGTCGGCGACGTGACCAAGGGCAAGGTCTTCAACGTGATCGGCGAGGTGCTGAACCTCGAACCCGGCGAGACCATCGAGGTCACCGAGCGCTGGCCCATCCACCGCAAGGCCCCGAACTTCGACCAGCTCGAGTCGAAGACGCAGATGTTCGAGACGGGCATCAAGTCGATCGACCTCCTCACCCCGTACGTGCTGGGTGGCAAGATCGGTCTCTTCGGTGGTGCCGGTGTCGGCAAGACCGTCCTCATCCAGGAGATGATCCAGCGCGTCGCGCAGGACCACGGTGGTGTGTCGGTGTTCGCCGGTGTCGGTGAGCGCACCCGTGAGGGCAACGACCTCATCCACGAGATGGAGGAGGCGGGCGTCTTCGACAAGACCGCCCTCGTCTTCGGCCAGATGGACGAGCCGCCGGGGACGCGTCTGCGCGTCGCCCTGTCGGCTCTGACGATGGCGGAGTACTTCCGTGACGTGCAGAAGCAGGACGTGCTGCTCTTCATCGACAACATCTTCCGCTTCACGCAGGCCGGTTCCGAGGTCTCCACGCTGCTGGGCCGCATGCCCTCCGCCGTGGGTTACCAGCCGAACCTCGCCGACGAGATGGGCCTCCTGCAGGAGCGCATCACCTCGACGCGCGGTCACTCGATCACCTCGCTGCAGGCGATCTACGTGCCAGCCGACGACTACACCGACCCGGCCCCGGCCACGACCTTCGCGCACCTCGACGCGACGACCGAGCTCTCCCGTGAGATCGCGTCGAAGGGTCTGTACCCGGCCATCGACCCGCTGACCTCGACGTCGCGCATCATGGACCCCCGCTACTTGGGCGAGGACCACTACCGCGTGGCCACGACGGTGAAGCAGATCCTCCAGAAGAACAAGGAGCTGCAGGAGATCATCGCGATCCTCGGTGTCGACGAGCTCTCCGAGGAAGACAAGATCGTCGTGTCGCGTGCACGTCGCATCCAGCAGTTCCTCTCGCAGAACACCTACATGGCGAAGAAGTTCACGGGCGTCGAGGGCTCGACCGTGCCGCTGAAGGAGACCATCGAGTCGTTCGATGCGATCACCCGGGGTGACTTCGACCACGTCGCCGAGCAGGCCTTCTTCAACGTCGGTGGCATCTCCGACGTGGAGGAGCGCTGGGCGCAGATCCAGAAGGAGAACGCCTGACCATGGCGCTGCATGTCAGCCTCGTCTCCGCCGACGCGGAGGTCTGGACGGGAGAGGCGAGCCTCGTCGTCGCCAAGACCGTCGAGGGCGAGATCGGCTTCATGTCCGGTCACGAGCCGGTGCTGGCCATCCTCGCCGAGGGTCAGGTCCGGATCACCCAGACGGATGGCGCCAAGGTGCTGGCGAACGCGCAGGACGGCTTCCTCTCCATGGAGGGCGACGTCCTGACGATCGTGGCCGGCAACGCGGCACT
>NZ_JAMBDU010000034.1:0-33948 GCF_025143875.1 Microbacterium meiriae
GCGCGCCTCCGACATTCTGTCCCGGTCGGCGCAGACCTGGCGCACGCCGATCAAGCCCAAGCCGACCAGCATGGGGTCGCTCGCCGGCACGGCGATGCTCCTGGCATCGGGCGCGCGGGGCGGGCAGGGGCTCGCTGCACAGGTCATCATGATCCGTCAGCTGGCGAACCTCGCGAAGGCGGTCTACGACGCCGCACGCGCGAGCGGGGAACTGCGCCAGGCGCAGGCCATTCGGGACGCTGAGCGCGACCACCTGCGCACCGTGCACGCTCGCCTGGAGGCTTACGCGACGACCGCGCCGGCACCGGCACAGGTGGCCACGGTCGACCCGGAGCTGGAGGCGATGAAGCAGCGCATCAGCGCCGGCCGCACAGACGTCAACAAGATCGGTTCGCCGCTGCCTACCGAGCTGCCCGACCGCCCGCGCGTGAGCCCGAGCGTCAAGCAGCCGGAGCGCGGCCCCGGGCGATAGGAGGGTACGGAAATGGTGGATACAGACGGAATCGAAGAAAGCCTGGAGGGCATGGCCCGCGTTGCCGTCACGGCTGGCGCTCGGCTCGGTGAACAGCTCAGCCAGGCGATCGCACAGCGCGCCCGTGAGCTGGAGGCCCGGACGGCGACGGAGGCCCGGGACCTGCGCGACCGGTTCGAGGCCGAACGCGGCGCGGCGGTGGCCGAGGTCCGGCAGGTGCACGGGGCGGAGTTCTGGAACCAGAACGACCCTCAGCGGATCGGCCAGACGTTCGCCACGGCGCGCGCGTGGCGTGAGTTCGAGCCCGAGGCGCGCACCGCCGAGGACCGGATGAAGGTCGAGCTGCACGAGCGCTACGGCATCGACACTGACGCCCTGGACGGCGACCCGGCGAGGGTGCAGGAGTGGGTCGCTCGACTGGAGGCGGAGCGTCTCGAAAGGCTCGCCCAGGAAGAGCGACGCAAGGAGCAGGAGGACCGCGCTGACGCCGCGGTGACCCTCAGCGAGGCCGACCGGCTCGACGCGCAGGCGGCACAGGCTGAGGCGGCCGCGCAGCACGAGCCGGACCCTGCCGACCGCGACGCCGCAGCGGCTCAGGCGGGCGAGCTGCGCGACGCCTCCACAGAGACGCGCGCGGAGTCCGGCCAGGACTACGACAGCGCCGGTCGACGAGCTGCGCGCGCGGCCGAGCTGGAGGGCAAGCAGATCGACCAGGAGACGGTCGCGACGCGCATGCGCGCGGACGTCAGCCAGGGCCGGCCGGCGTCCGAGGCGGTGATCGCCGGCAAGGCGGCGAAGGCGCGCAAGACGCGCATCGGAGCCAGCGCGGGACGCACGCAGCAGCTCGGCCGCTGAGCGCACGAGAGAGGGCCGCACCCGGTGGGTGCGGCCCTCTCTCGTGCGCTCAGGCGGTAGGCGTCACGCGCTCGTCGACGAACAGCCCTTCGGGCGGCTCGACGTGCGTCAACGGCTTTCCGTAGTCGATCGCATCGGGCGACCCGTGGAAAGGGCCGTCGTCCGCCATGAGCACCCGCATGTGGTGGTCGGCGTGATCCCGCCACCACACGGACATGCCCGTCGCCGGATCGAGGCGCAGGTGCTCCCACGCCCGCCACAGTGCTTCGAGGCGCATCACGGCCTCGTCGTGCTTCCACCACTCGCCCGACCACCACGGCGCCAGCCGACCGCTCGTCTTACGCCGGTAGGCGTGCCGGAGGAACTGGTCGACGAACTCGCTGACGTTGCCGTAGACGAGCTGCGGACCGGGATCGGGTGTCTCACTGCCGGCGTCGCCGGCCGTCGCGTCAGAACCGCCGTCAGGGGCCGGCCAGGTCGTTTCTTCCTCGTCGTCCCACTCGCCCAGACCGCTCATGCTGCGCCCTCCTGCTCGAGCTGACGTTCCACCGTGGCGACTTCGGCCTCGGCCTCCGCGATCGTGCGCGAGCCTTGCGGATCGTGCGCCTTGATCGAGGCGCGAACCTTCTCCGCAAACGGCCCCGTCATCCAGGGCTTCGTGCGGATCAGTGTCGGCCGAGAACCCGACGCGATCACCACGGCGCGACCCTTCGGCATCGCGCCGAGCTCCGAGACGTCCAGAGTGCGCTCACGCTGCACTTGCTGAGACACCGAGCGGTGCCCGGTGCCCGACGACACCGACGTGCGCACGCGATCGTGCTCACCGATGAGCCGTGACAGATCCTCCAGGAATGCCGTCTCCGAGACGCCGCCGCCGTAGCACTTGACGTTCGAGGCCGACCACAGCTTGCGCATGCCGGACTCGCCCCACACGTCGACGCCCTGCGACCACGACTGCAGGATGGTCATGAGGACGATTCCCCGGCTGCCGTAGTGGCTGTAGAGGTCCGGGAGAGTCCGCCACCGGCACACGTTCGCAGCCTCGTCGAGAACGCCCAGGAGCGGCGTCGACAGGCGTCCGCCAGGCGAGTGCACGGCGAGTTCTTCGGCGGCCTCCACCACGGCGACCGTGAGCGCCGTGACGAGCGGGCCGGCGGTGCCGCGACCCTCCTTGGAGAGGCTGTAGAGCGTGCCGCCCGCGCGCACGAACGCGGCCGGGTCGAACGTCGGCCGCAGGTCGCCAGGATCGGGGACGATCCACCGGACGATCGTGCGGTTGGTCAGGCACGCCGCCATTTGCTGCGCCGTGCCGTAGATGCCGCCGCGCTGCTTGTCCGGGGCGTTGACGACGCCGGCCACCTGGTCGGCGGTCAGGTCGAAGCCGTGGGATTCCAGGATGCGCACCGGTTCTTCCTCGCTCGGCCGGGTGAGCCACCGGTACACATCCGTGATCGGGCGGCCGTCGAGAGCTGCGGCGAGAAGCAGACCGGCCAGGAGGTCCTGGCCAGCCGGGTCGAAGTAGGCATCCGTCTTAGCCCCCGGCTCACGGCTACCCGCAGCGAAGTGCTCCGCGAGCTTGGCGGCTCGCACCTCGTCCGTGACGTAGCTGAGCGGGTTCCAGTACCAGGTCGGTTCCTCCAGAGCGATGCCCTGCGGATCGAACACCCACACCGGGCCCCGCTCGGCGCGCACGTCGCGAGTCGCGTCCACGACGTCGCGCTTGTTCGACGTCACGAGAGCGGCCCCAGGTGCGTCGAGGATCGCCGGCACGGCCCGCGAGGTCGTCTTACCGGTGCGCGGCCCCCAAATGTCGATGTGCATGTCCTCCCAGGACGCGAACAACGGCTTGCCGCTGAACAGGTGCGTGCCGATGGGGACACCGGCGCTGTCAGCGACACCGAGGCGCTGCGCCGTCGCACGGGCCGACTTCTCGCTCAGCGCCTCCACGTCCCGACCGATACCCATGTACCGGGAGGCAGAGTCGACGCGCGTGCGGTTCTTCTGCCCGCCGTGACGGAGCCACAGGTACAACGCGACCAGGAGCAGCGCCGCGACGGCGAAACCGACCGCGATCCACGTCGACGCCGGCAGCCACTCGATCCGGCCCCGGAACAGGTCGATAACGACCTTGAAGGGGTCCGAGGGGAGGGTGTCGGCGGTCCCCGCCCACTGATGGGCGAGAGTGACCGACGTCCACGCTCCCACGCCCAGAACGGCCGCGCCGCCCGCGATGACGAGGACGGCGAGGCTCTGACCGGACATGCCCGCGGGATCGCGGCGGCGGTTGTTGGGCTGGTTCATGCGACGGCCTCCTCAGCGTGTGCGCGGCGGCTACGGCGGCCGACGCGGGACTGGTCGTGCCAGAGCTTGTTCGTGTCGCTCACCTGGAGCTCCACGGACGTCAGCTCGACGTTGACCGGGATGCCCGGGCGGCCACCGACCTTCACGAGGAACTTGCCGCGGCCGGGAGGCTCTGCCTCGCGCCCGGTCGCGGGGTCCCACTCAGGCGGGTCCTGCCAGCCGATGAGAAGTTCTTGCTCGGCGTTCGAGAACGGCACTGCGCTCGTGAGCTGCGGCATTTCTGCGGACGGCAGGCCGCCGCAGATGACCATGCCGGAGCGCTCGACGAAGCCCTTGGCCTTCATCCGATCGTCCTCGCTGGGGAGGGCGAGCAGGTCGCTCATCGTGTGCGAAATCATCGCCATGCCGACGCCGCGCTGACGGTTCAGGCGCGTGAGTGCGTCGACGCGATCGACCATGCCGCGGCCGGCGCGCAGCGCCCGCCACAGCTCGTCGAGGATGACGAAGTAGTGGCGGCGCGGCTCCAGGCCCGCATCCGCCAGCGCGTTCGCGACGTTCACGGTTCCGAAGCCGGCGCTCCAGCATGCGAGCAGGGTCGCCGCCTGGAGGTCCATGTCGGAGTCGTCGATCGCGCTGACGTCGTAGACCACGGGGCGGTCGCGCCGCATCGGGTTCGTCGTCGGACGAGCGAACGTCTCCCCGAGGCGGCCGCCGCCGACGAGGCCGATCAGCGACGCCTCCAGGTGTTCGGTGATCGCCTTGTACTTCTCGTCGATGCCGCGATCCAGCGCGACCTCTCTGACCTCCTTCGGGCCGTCCTGGATGACTCGCAGGAGGTCACCCAGCACGGGCACCCCGTCGTGGTGCTCATCGAGCCACTTCAGCGCTCGGTCCAGGATCGTCTCTTCGCGGTCGGTCGGCGGCTGCTGCCTGATGATCGTCAGGAGGGCGGAGACGATCGTGTGCCGACGCCCGTGGGCGTCGGCCATGACCTGAGCTGCTTCCTTCTCGAAGCCCTCTTCTCGCAGCCGTGCGGCCGCCTCGACGGCCTCGCCGGGATCGAGAACGTTCAGATACCCGCGGCCGCGGCCGAGGGTGATGATCTGCCCGCCCATCGCATTGATGAGGTCGACGTAATCCGGCTTCAAGTCGCCCAGCACGAGGGGCATCACGCCGTAGCCGGCGAGGCCCGTGGCCATGCGGCGGATGATCGTCGACTTGCCAAGACCCGGCTTGCCGAGCACGAACACGGACGGGTTGCTGATGAGCTTCGCGCGCTGGAACCAGCTGATCGGGTCGCAGCACACGGTCGCGCCCGTGTAGATGTGTCGGCCGAGCGGGACGCCGACCATCGGCGTCCCGGTGCCGATCGCGAACGGCCACAGGCCGCAGACCTGGACCGTTGTGCCGCGCCACTCGTCGGGCTGCTGCACGTAGAACGACTCACCGCGGCCGCGGCCGAGCCACCCGCGCAGGCCCGGGCGCTCGGGGCGAACGGCCGGTGCCTTCTTGGGGGCGTCGACCTTCGGCGCGCGGCGCTTCTTGGTGGTAGCCATAGCGACCTCCTACAGGTTGTTCCGCAGCTCGGCGGGAATCTTGATGTGCTTGGACAGGACGAGCCCCAGCGGGAGGGCGGCGGCAAATGCGCTGTCCTGCGAGCCGTAGACGGGCCGCAGACGCAGCCGCGCGGTCGCGCCGAGGTTGTCGATCGCGGCGACGGCATCCGCTTCCTCAGCGGGCGTACGCACCGTGGCGGTGACGAGCATCCCGAAGTTCACGAGGCCCGCACCGCTGGCCTCTTCTGCCGCTGTCGCCGCGGCCGCGCGCATCGACATGACGTCGCGCGCCTTCGCTTTGCTGTCAGCCGTGGCGCGGAACTCGGCGGCGCGCAGGTCGGCCTCGACCATCGCCGCGGCGCGAGCCGGGGAGATAGGCCGGTACAGCAGAGTGATGCGCTTGCGCGCAATGTCGCGGTGCGGGGCCAGGAGGCGGCCGAGGACGCCGGACTGGACGTTGCCGCGCGGCGCTCCCGTCATCGACCAGGTGATCGAGTGCCCGGAGTCGTGGCGGTAGCTCGCCCAATTCGCCTGAGCGGCGGACGGGCCGACGTCGTTCCAGTCCAGCTCGGGCGGCTGGCCAGCCGCGTGCGCCTCGTCGATGAGCACGGAGGCTGCCGGGTCGTATGCGACACGGATGACCTCGCAGAGCTGCTGCGCCGTCAGGGGGTGCGCAGCACCCGCCCCCGTCGCCTGGAGGGTCTGAGTCAGACCCGGCAGGCGCGATGCCAGCTCGCGCGCCATGTCGTCCGGCTTCCGGCGCTTACCGCCCTGTCGGGCGGCGGCGTTGAAGGTGATCGTCACGTACGCGCGGACGATGCTGGAGCCGGCGGGGTAGCGGTCGACGGCCTCGATGAGCATTTCGCGAGCGAACGCGGGTGCGTTCTCGTCGAGGTTCGTCTCGACCTCGCGGCGCAGGCGGGTGCCGGAGTCGGGAGCCGTCTCGATCGTCACCGTGGCCGACTCGACGCCGGCCTCATCGGCCAGGTTCGCCAGCCAGTGGCCCCAGTCGGCCACCCACACGTCGATCTGCTCGCCGTCGACGAGCGATGCCCCGGCAGGCTCCGTGCCGATCACGACGCTGTAGTTCGCCGTCGACGGGTGGAACAGCAACGCGAACGGCCGATTGTAGGAGTCGCGGTGCTCGCTGAGGCGGATCGTCGATGCGAGGCCGGGGAGCTGGTTGGTTCCCCAGGGCGTGCGGCCCGTGGGACCGGAGCGGTACACGTTCGTGCCGCGTGACCGGGCGACCCACCACCCGGCCCGGTTGGAGATCCGCGACAGCGCGTTCTTCCCGTGGGAATCACGCACCATCAGCAGGACGAGCAGCAGCAGGATCACCACGGCGGTGATCGCCGCATCCAGCATGCCGCGCGTCATCAACACGAGGACGACGACGAGCATGCCGACGAGCAGCAGACCCGTCCCGACCGCGCCGAGCCCGAGAAGTCCGGCCGACGTCGGTCGACGCCAGTTTCCATATGTGCGAGCCTGTCGGCTCGACGTCTCAACGGTTGCCACTTGGACCCTCTCCTGTCGCCTGATCGCCTAGCTTCTGTGCAGCGCCCTTCGCTGCATCGCCTACCTGTTTGGCCGCACCGACCGCTGCGCCCGCAGCGGCCCCCCACGGGCCTGCGGCCGCGCCGGCAGATGCGCCAGCGGCAGCACCACCGCCCGCAGCGGCGGCTCCACCACCAGCGGCAGCAGCGCCACCACCAGCGGCAGCTCCACCGCCCGCAGCTCCACCACCGGCAGCGGCCCCCCGACCGGCAGCAGCAGCCCCGGCCTGGCCCTGCGAACCAGCCGAGCCAGCGGACCCGGCCGAGCCGGTCGCGCCAGCCGTCGACGGGGAAGCGGTCGAGCCTCCGCCCGCACCGCCGCCGAGACGGCCGATCTGTGCTGCGCCACTCGGGACGGCAGCTACCCCGGCCGCGGCGAGCATGCCGCCTCCAGCGCCGCCTGCCATAGCCCCGACCATCGGCGTCACGAACCGCATGAGCGCCGGCAGCGCGACAAGCGCGAGCAGCATCATCATGAGGCCCGTGATGACCGAGATAAGGCCCGTGCCGTCGTCCTTGAAAACGTCGGTTCCGGCGAGCTGGAACGCGGCCGCGTAGATGATCGCCGCCGCGGGCTTGTAGAGGATGAACGCGACCAGCCAGGCCACGTTCTTGTTGAACCATCCCTTGCCCGACTCACCGCTCATCGCGGCCGCGGCCGACAGCGGGAGGATGCCCGTGAGCACCACGAGCATGCCACCACGGGCGAGCATAAGGATGATCTGCACCACCGCGACGATGATCGCGATGACGCCGAGGATGATGACGAGCAGCGCGCCCAGACCAGGTGCGCCCGCCGTGCCGGTCGTGGTCAACACCAGCAGGTTGCTGATGTTGCGGCCGAAGCACGTGCTGTCGCCGCTGGCCAGGTTGCAGTCGGTCGAGCGGTCGATGATCCACACCGAGAACGCATCGGCCGCCGTCACCAGCAGGGCGACAATGCCGACGCCGGCCCCGGCGACGACAATGAGCCGCAGAAGCCCGAAGAACACGTCCTTACCGGGTTCCGCCCGCATCGTCACCGCCATGCGGATCGCACCGACGATCGTCGCGCCGACCGCGACCGCGAGCATGATCCACCAGAGCGAGCCCTGGAGGAATGCGACCGCGCCGCCAGCCCCGACAGGACCGCTCGGGAGCAGCCCCGCCACCAGACCGGATGCGCCGCCAATCAGGATCACCGCGGCGAGGATGATGCCGAGCCGTCCTACAGCCAGCAGCCCCTCACCGCGGCGAACCTTCACGGTCGTGATCGAGGCCAGCGCGATTATCGCGATGATCGCGACCGCGTAGCCGATCCAGGTGATGTAGCCGAGCACCTGGAGGACCGGTGCAGAGAAACCGGCGTCCGCACCTGCCGCGGAGCCGCCGTCGCCGCCCGTGAGGACCGGTGTGCCAATGTTGACCCACATCGTCCCGAACGACGCGATGACCTTGCCGACGCCCTCAATGACGGCGTTCGCCATGTCCTCGATCGCGCCGCCGACGACAGAGTTCACCATGTCTTCGGCGCAGCCAACGGGGTCAAGAATTGAGCACATAGGTCGCTCACCCCTCCCAGTGGATGTAGCCGGCGAGATTCGGGAGCTGCGCAGGCCGTTCGGTCAGATCGGTTTCGGAGTAGTTCACCTTCCAGTCGCCGTCCTCCCAGATGAGGGGCATGACGATCGACAGGTAGCCGGTGTTCCCGTTTCCGGTCACCGTGACGCCGACGTCTACTCGAGCGGAGTCGCCGTCATAGCTCAGGAGGCGGAACGCCGTGACCTCGGCGCGGACTTCCGACGACACGTCCGTGGGCGGGGTGCTGAGCACCTGGTCACGGATCGGTCCCTTGGCGAGTGCAGACTCACGCCAAGGCTGGATGGTGTCGGGGTTCATCAAGTAGCCCACTCCGACAGACGCAGCCAGGGCCGCACCTTCGGGGGTACGTGCAAAGCACGTCTTGATGCCGGCGTCCGTCGTGTCGGCAGGGCCGAACTCATCGGACACCGGGAACGGTGTCGTGCCGGCGTAGTCCCAGGTCGTCGCGGGTGCCGTGTCGAGCGTGCCGCTCATCTCCACCAGGTCGAGGCCGCAGATAGACGAACCGCCCGCAGCCCCCTCCGAGGGGGCCGGGGCGGACGTCGACGACTCGGACGGCTGCGGAGCCGGCTCGGGGTCATCCGAGGACGAAACCGAGCTGACGATCCAGACCACCACGGCGGCAACGATGAGCAGGCCCACCACCACCGCCGCGGCGATCCAGCCGGGGCGGCGGAACGGACTCTGCTGAGTCGTCTCGTCGTCGAGGGACATGGGTTAACCGCCCATCAGCGCCGAGACGATACCGGCGCCGCCACCGATCAGGATGACGCCACCGAGAATCCAGCCGAGCGCGCCGGCGTGCTCGCCGCCCTCACCGCGGCGGCTGTTGAAGAACATGCGGATCGCGACAATGACGATCGCGACGCCTGCGAGGGCGAAGCCGATCCACTTGACCCAGGAGATAACGGTCGTGAAGCCGCCAGTGCCGGGAGGCTGCACGGGGCCCGGGTCCGGAATCTGGGCCGGAAGCAGTGCCGCTGCCGTGAGCAGGGTGTCAATCAGAGGCATTGGCCTCATCCTTTCTGTTGGGTGTTCGCGAGTGCGGTCAGCTCGTCGACGACGCGACGGACCTCACGCGGGGCGGCGGCCGAGTCGACTTCGCTCGTTCGCCACGTATCGATCCACGGCACCGTCCAGGTGCGCGCGTACCCGCCCGCGACGACCTGCAAGCGGTCGCGCAACGGGCGGGGAAGTCTGCCAGGGGCATCGGCCATGATGACGAGGCCGAGCAGGTCGACGCCGGGGACCAGGCGCGACGCCCACTGCTGCGCGGCCACCTGAGCGGCCGCCAGGCCCCTCAGATTCGACCGAGCGACCACAACAGCGCGGACGACCCCACCGGCCTGCTGCGGCCAGTGGTGATCCGTCACGGTCGCGCCCGGGATCAGCGCGGCCAGTGTGGACTCCCCCGCGCCGCCGTGTGCACCGACGATCCACAGAGGCGACCAATGCCCGACGTTTCGGAACGGCAGGCGGTCGGCGGCTTCGGGTGCGGGCACGCCGAGCTGCGGCGCAGTCGGACCAGTCGGAATCGCTGACCGCTCGATCAGCGGCTCAACCGGCGTCGGCTCCACAGCTGGCCGACTGACCCAGGGATTCCCTTCGCTCATCGTTATGACCCCCCCGATAATGAATTGTGGTCTCCCCCCCACACTAACCCATCTAGCACGATTGGAGCAAGATGAATATGTTTAGGTGTGTCCCCCCAACACCGAACTGTCTACCCATGTTTAGTACGATCTGTTATAGTCTGGTGGCATGCGAACAAGAGAGCACCGTGTGATGGGCGGCCCCCATGACGCGCTCGATGCCCTCTTCGCGAATCTCCCGGAGACGCTGACGGTCAAGGAGGTATCCACCCTCGTGCGCAAGACTCCGCAAGGTGTCTACAGCATGCTCAAAGCCGGGAAGATCCCCGGCTACGAGGTCGCAGGCGGGTGGATCATCATTCGCGATGAGCTGAAAGAACAGATGCGGCGGGGGTCGAGCCGGGAGCAGCAGACAACGGAGGACTGATTCATGCAACGAGTGTGGCCGGCGATCACGGCCGTAGCGCTAGTAGCGCTGACGGCCGTTGGATGCACGAACTCCAGCGATTACCCGAACACATACCCGACAGAATCTTCTTCTCCGTCGGTCACACCCAGCATGCCGAACCCTTCCGGCCTCCCGACCGTGCCGCCCGGATACGTCGACGAGGACACGGGGCAGACCATTGCCCCGGTCCCCGTCGCCACCTGGAGCGACGCAGACCGATCCGCAGCGATCGAGGCGGCGGACGCGGCTATGGCCGCGTTCGCCCGTCCCGCGCTCGACCAGGACACCTGGTGGAAGGAGCTTTCCCCGCTCCTGACTCCCCAGGCCCGCACCGACTACGCATACGTGCAAGCGTCCGTTGTGCCCGCCAGCCGCGTCACCGGCAGCGGCACGATCACCGATGACACCAGCGCCATGGTCGTGCACGTCGACGTGCCGACCGACGTCGGCCCCTACACGCTCATCCTCACCCGCCTCGACGGCGCGAGCCCCTGGCTCGTCTCCCGCATCACCCCGCCCGAGGGGGTGAACTGATGAGCGACAACGGCAAGAAGCTCACGCCTATCGTCGCGATCCTCGTGCCGGCGCTTCTGCTCGGCGGCATCCTCTCGATCCCCCTCTTCGCGGTCGCCGCGCTCGCATGCAACCCCGAGAGCGGCCCGGGAACCAGCGTCAGCATCGACCCCGATTCCGTGCCGAACATCGACGTTGGCGGCTACGGGCACGATCAGCTCGTGAACGCGGCGCACATCATCAAGGCCGGCGCGGACAAGGGCCTGGGCGTGCGGGATCAGACCATCGGCGTCATGACAGCGATGGGTGAATCCTCGCTCGTCAACATCGACTACGGCGACTGGGAGACGAACGGCGTCCGCAACCCGGACGGCTCCCCCACGACCTCGATCGGCCTGTTCCAGCAGCAGGACGGCTGGGGCACGCCCGCCGAGCGGATGGACCCCTACATCACGTCAACGAAGTTCTTCGACGCGATGGTGAAGAAGGTTCCCGATCCCGAGCGTCAGACGATCGCGCCGACCCTCGTCGCGCACCGCACGCAGGTCAACTCGAACCCGTACCACTACGAGAAGTACTGGGATACGGCCGTGCAGATCGTCGAGGCCCTCGCAGGCGTCGACACCGGGCTCACCGAAGGCACCGGCAGCCAGGTCTGCAACGGCGAAAGCCTCGTGCCCGGGACCGTCAACAAGGACGGCTGGGCCGCCCCGGCGCGCGGACCAATCAGCAGCGACTTCGGCCCCCGCGATCCGGTCATGACGCCCAACGGCCCCAGCAGCTCGTTCCACCGCGGGACAGACCTCGCCCCCGGCTGCGACGAGCCCATTTGGGCCGCACAGACCGGGACCGTCGTCGCCACCGGATTCGGCGTCGGCTACGGCAGCAACGGCACCATCATCATCGACCACGGCGGCGGTGTCACGACCGTCTACCTCCACATGTACGCAGACGGAATCCTCGTCAAGGAAGGCGACAAGGTCACCGGAGGCCAGCAGATCGGCAAAGTCGGCAACAGCGGCCAGTCCCACGGATGCCACCTGCATTTTGAAACCCACGTGAACGGCGAAGCCGTCGACCCCGAGCCGTTCATGGCCGAGGTCGGGATCACACTCGGATAGGAGACACGGATGACTAGCGAAGCAGCAAACTTCCCCCGCATCGAAGCCCTCACCCACGAGGACGGAACCGGTGCGCTCATCGTGCAGGGACGCCGACACGATGTGACCACCCCCGACGTGCACCAGACCCGCGCCCAGCTCATGCAGCTCGCGGCGGACCAGGCCCGCGCGCTCGGGCGACCCGTGAAGGTGACGACAGGCGGCGTCGAGCCGACCTATCACCTGATCGTTGACGAGCACGCCCAGGTGAGTGAGGACACCAACCCGCCCACGGCGACCACTACTCGAGGTGCGGCGCGCGCTGCGGCTGCCCAGGACGTCATCACCGACGTCCCGGCTCCCACGGAAGCTGCGCCGCCTGCAGTCGCACCGTCGCCCGCTCCTGCAGTCGCAGCCGAACCGGCTCCTGCAGTCGATGTGCCGCCGCGGCCGCCGCTGCCCGCACCGACCGCAGCGCCGGCTCCCACGGTCGCACCAGAGGCCACAGGAGCGGCCGCCTGGACGACAGAGGCTCCCGTGACCCGTCGCGAGGTGCGCACGTCGTTCCTCACCCAGGAGCAGATCGAGAAGCCCGCGACGACGGGCATTCGCGGGGCGCTCACCCGTGCCGGCATCCGCATGGCTCCCAGCGACGCAGAGCGCGCCGTGCGCGCCGACGAGCGCGCCGTGAGCCAGCACTGGCCTGGCCCGCGCACCATCGCCGTCGTCAACGGCAAGGGCGGCGCCGGCAAGACGCCCGCGACCATCCTCCTGAGCGCGACTTTCGCGCGGTACGGCGGCGCAGGCGTTCTCGCATGGGACAACAACCAGACCCGTGGCACGCTCGGGTGGCGCACCGAACAGGGTCCGCACGCCAGCACGCTGCTCGACCTCCTGCCCCACGCCGAACGGCTGCTCGGCACGGGCGCACAGGCGGCCGACCTCGCCCACTTCGTGCACCACCAGACCAGCGACCGCTTCGACGTGCTGCGCTCCAATCCCACTGCCCGGGCAAACGAACAGCGCATCACGCCGACCGACGTCGACGCGATCCACGCCGTCGCCGCGAAGTACTACCGGCTCATCTTCATCGACAGCGGGAACGATGAGAGCGACCCGATGTGGCTGCGCATGATTGACCTGGCAGACCAGCTTGTCGTCTCCACGACGACCCGAGACGATCACGCGGAAGCCGGCGCACTGCTCCTGGAGGACCTGGCGACACGCGACGCACGTTCCGCCCGTCTCGCGCGGGATGCCGTCACCGTCATCACCCAGGCCGATCCCAAGGCCACCCGTGCCGACATGCAGCACGTCGCCAACGGGTACAGCGCCCTCACTCGCGCCGCGGTGATGATCCCGCACGATCCTGCCCTCGTCGACGGGCAGATCACCTACGAGAGCCTGCGGCCCGCGACGCAGCGCGCATGGCTCGCCGCGGGCGCTGCCGTCGCCGGAGGCCTCAACGGAGCGCCGCGCGGATGACCGAAGCTCAGAAGGTCGGGACGTGGCCCCGCATCCAGGTCGAGATTCGATCCGAGGCCCAGCACGTCACTGCGGTGCTCCGCATCAACGGCGCACCGCAGGGCTGCGCCTCTCCGACCGTGGAGGGCATGCGGGCCGGCATCATCGCGCGCTGCGCCGCCCTCGCAGACACTCTCTCGCGACCCGTCGCGGTCGACGTCGACGAGGCCGGACAGCGATACCGCATCGCCGTGCGGCCCAGCGGCGTCGTCCAGCCGATCGACGCCGGAAACACGATCGCGGATGCCTCCCGGCTGACCCCCGTCAACGGCCCGTGCCGGCAGTGCCAGCAGCTCGTCGTGGTCACCGCCGCCACGTGCGGCGCATGCGGCATCGAACAGCCGCTGCGCGTGGAGCTCAGCGACACTCCCCCACGCTCTCCCGTTTCACCGCCCCCGGCGACTCAGGCCACCGTGCCCGCCGCGGTTGCCCCGGAATACCGCCGCACAGCTGCGCCGCTGCCCGAGGTCGACGAGCACACCGTGTTCGTCCGCGCACCGCGGCCGCAGCTCATCGTGCAGCTCGACAGCGGCGAGACGATCACGACTCCGGCTCCGGCCGTTCTCGGCCGCAACCCCGACGCGATCGACGGACACACTCCCGTGAAGCTCCCCAGCCCCGGCCGCGAAGTCTCGCGCACCCACGCGCTCGTCGACGTCGACGACGCCGGCAGACTCATCGTCACCGACCACGGCTCCAGCAACGGCACATACGTCGACGGCCAAGCCCTCTCGCCCCACACGCCGACGATCATCGCCGCCAGCGCACGTCTCCAGCTCGGAGACACCACCGTGCAGCTCCAGAGCCGCACCGGCCGCGAGCAACCCTCAACCCAGGGTTGACCCCCCGGCGTGTCACTCTGACGTTAACCATTGGCATAGAACTACGCTCGCTCACATGGCCCCTCGTCGACGTCCTCGCGGCTCACTGGTAGACCCAGTGCCGCTCGGCTACGTCGTCGAGCGCAGCGCGAAAGAACGGCTCGACCGCCTCGCGGATCAAGCAGCTGTCTCGTCGGCCGTGATGTTCGAGCACATCATCGAGCACCTGGAGCTGACCAGTCGCGGCCTGCCCGTGACCTGGCCAGAGCAGGAGCTTCACGACGGGGAGCTGCCTATCGACGCCGCTTAACGAGATGAGGCCCGCCAGGGGCGGGCCTCGAAACTCGAAGTGCCTCATCTGAGAAGTTTGGCGACTGGACCAGATGAAGGCGATGTGAGGAAGAACCGGCCGGGAGCCGGGGCTTCGTTGTACCTACCCATGCCAGGAAGGTGACTTCATCATAACGCCCAACGCCGCCTATTTCCACGCG
The DNA here is from genome assembly GCF_025143875.1 of Microbacterium meiriae. NCBI lineage: Bacteria > Bacillati > Actinomycetota > Actinomycetes > Micrococcales > Microbacteriaceae > Microbacterium > Microbacterium meiriae. Next base: position 14,814 of record NZ_JAMBDU010000034.1, read on the forward strand.
CAATCGGCTCCGACACGCCGCGACGTGTCCCCCAAACGGCCGACAGGCCCCGATGCGCCCACACACCGCCGACTGACCGTCGATAGGCCACCGGCCCCACGGGGAGGCCGCGGCCCGCGCAGCCGCGGCCGAGGACTCATGCTGACGCCCCCGGAGGGCGTCTACGCCGCAGTGCCGGTCTGCCGGCCCTCCGACTGGCTGCACGCCGTGGAGTTCGCTCTGACCATCCCCAGCGTGGAGGCCCTACGCCGCCGTCTGCGCGTCGCAGGCCCCAGCACGGTACTTTCAGCCGCCCGCCAATGGGCGGCCGCCGCAGACCGCTCCACAGGCCGCGACGTCGCCATTTCCCACGCCACCGTCGCTGAGCGCATCGGCTACGCCGAAGCCACCGTGAAGCGCATCATGCGCTTCCTCTCCCGGCTCGGCCTCATCGTCGAGTGCGCCCGCGGCCGCAATCGCCTCTCCCTCGACGAGCTGGCCGAGGCCCGCGCGCTCGGCGCAGAGCACCAGCGCGCGGCCGCCTCCACACGGGCACTCACGATCCCTCACTCTGTGGACGGCACCCCCCTACCCCTCTCGGGACCAGTTAACGAAACCTCTCCCGTTACAGAGAACTCACCAAAGCGCGCCCGAGGCGCGCGAAAGGCCGGCGCTCCGCGCCGACCAGCTATGACAGGAGTGGTTGAAACGGCTGAGGCCCAGCCTCGTTGGCCATTCGCGGTCCAGCAGTTCGCCGCGCAGCTCGTCGACCGGCTGCCCCGGCTCCTGCGCACCCCCCGCGCGCAGCCGCAGCGCGTCTACGTGCGAACACCGGACGGCCGCAACGACGCCGTGTGGATCGGCGGCCGCCACATCGGCCAGGTATGCGACGCGATCGCCAGGCATCGCCTCGTCGAGCGCGGCTGGACCGCACACCAGGTCCTCGAACACGTCGACCGCTACCGTGCCGGCATGCGGGCCGACGTCGAGCCGGCCGAGCAGCGCGACCCGCTCGCCTGGCTGTTCTGGCTCATCGGCCAGACGATCGCCGTCGACGAGCTGGCACCCCGCGCTCGAGCAGAAGCCGAGCGTGAGCGCCACCGTGTCGAGTCCGCAGCCCGACGCGCTGCGGACGCCGAGCTGCGCGAGCGCATCGCGGCCCAACAGCCCGAAATTGACGCGATCCTGGCGCAAATGCACCGCCAGTTCCCGCGCACCCCGAAGGTGCGCCGGCCCAAAGCCTGACCCGCCCCACACCGAGCGGCCACCTGACCACCTGTGGACGACCCGAGCTGCCGCAGGGCTCCACTCGCCCACAGGGATGGACAGCTGCCCTCAACACCAGGGGGACGGCCTGCCGGCCGCAGATCCTTCGCGCCCTGCGGGGCGCCGTTTTTTACCGTGAAGCCTGCGGCAGTCTACGGTCGGCCACGCTCCGCGCAAGCCCCGCGAGCGGGGCCGGCTCCCCCGAGACTTTCCGGCACGCGGTCGCTGCGCTCCCTCACATCGCACCGGAAACTCTCTCCCCCACCGCACTCCGTGTTGACGCTGCGCACGTCCTCCCTGACCGGCACATTCGTGCCTTCACGGCAAAAAAACGTGGAGGGGAAAGGGATGAACATGACCACCACGACCACGCCCGGAACCATCGAGCACATCGACCCCCAGACCATCGACGTGGCCACGAACGTGCGCACCGAAGCGACTCTCGGGAAGGAGTTCGTCGACAGCATCCGCGCAAACGGCGTCCTCCAGCCCGTCGTCGCCTACCGCGACAGCGAGGGCGTGCACGTCCGCTACGGCCAGCGCCGCACCCTCGCCGCCCAGATGGTCGGCCTCGCGACGATGCCCGTCTACGTCGTCGACGTCGACGACACGGACACCGCCCAGCGCATCATCGAGCAGCTGGTCGAGAACGACCAGCGCGAAGCACTCGGAGAGGGCGACCGACTCGACGCCTGGCGGCAGTTGGAGTTGGAAGGACTCAGCGCCACGCAGATCGCGAAGCGCACCGGCACCAAGCGCGACACGATCAAGACCGGCCTGACCGTCGCCTCCAGCGACACCGGGACCCGGCTCGTCGCGGAGGTCGGACTGACCCTCGACCAGGCCGCGACGCTGATCGAGTTCGAGGACGACCCCCAGGCCGTCGCTGACCTCACCGAGATTGCCGGGAGCCAGCCCGACTACTTCCCCGTCGCCGTCCAGCGCGCCCGCAACGAGCGAGACGCCGCCGTGCTCCGCGAGAAGGTGGAGGCGGAAGTAGCGGCCAAGGGGCACCGCATCCTGTCGTCCTCCCCCGGCTGGGAGGACGCCACCCCCTACCGTCTGCACCAGGTGACCGACGAAGGCGGGAACCGGATCACCAGCGACTACGTGGAGGGCAAGCCCGGGATCGCGGCGCACGTCCGCGCGTGGGACGCCGAGCAGTTCGAGGTGACGTACTACGTCGACGACCTCGACGCGGCAGGATTGATCCTCCGCCCCGGTGCCACCAGCGGCGCGGCCAAAGGCCCGATGACCGACGAGCAGAAGGCAGAGCGCAAGACGCTCATCGCCAACAACAAGGAATGGGACGCCGCTGAGTCGGTTCGCCGCGAGTGGGTCGCAACGTTCCTGGCGCGCAAGACCATGCCGAAGGACGCGATGAGCGTGGTCGCAACGCTCCTGGCCACCGGAGGCTACGACCTCGGCCAGTCCATCGGACACGGCAACAGCCAGGCGCAGGAATTCCTCGGCATCGAGCGCGGCTACGGCGACAAGATCGCCGAATACCTCACCGCGCACCGGACCCGCGCCGCGCACGTCGCCGTCGCGATCGTCCTCGGCGGCATCGAGCAGCAGACCAGCCGCGACACCTGGCGCTCCCCCCGCCCCGAGAAGGCGGCGTACTTCCAGACGCTCCAGGCCTGGGGATACCCGCTGTCGCCCGTCGAGAAGATCGCCGCCATGCTCCCCGACGAGAGCTAATAGAGGCAATATCCCCATAAGAGCCAGCCGCCCCGCGCCACAGCGCGGGGCAATGCTGTGCCGCCACGGAGGCCGGCCCAGCAACCGGGCCGCCGACAGAGGCCGGCCCGGACTGAGACGACGGCGCTGCGCGCCGACTGTTCGCGAGCGCGCATACGCGCGTCGTTTTTTGGCCTTGAAGCCTGCGGCAGTCTACGGTCGGCCACCCTCCACGCAAGCCCCGCTGCGCGGGGCCGGCTCCCCCGAGATTTTCGGGCGCGCGGTCGCTGCGCTCCCTCTCATCGCACCAGAAATTCTCTCCGCCACCGCCCTCCGGGTTGTCGCTCCAGGCGGCACTCCCTGACCGGCACTACGTGCCTTCAAGGCAAAAAAACGAGGTGGAGAGAGGAACCAAGCATGCTGAGCATCACGCACACGCACGAGGCCGGAACGATCATCGAGGGCACCGCCAAGGGTGACGGGTCCGCCGCGATCTTGAAGGCGAACCGGTGGCGCTGGGGTCGGAGCATCGGCGCATGGTACGTCCCGAACAGCCGCGACCGTCTCCCCCAGCATCACGTCATCACCCGCACCGCCGCAGCCCTGGAGGCGGCAGGGTTCGAGCTGGCACCGCTGGAAATCGACCGCACGACCCGCAGCACCGTAGAGGTAGAAGCCGGGAAGATCGCCCGTCAGGCTGACCGCGTGGCCGCGCTCGACGCCAAGGCCGACCGGAAGGCCACGAACTCGGATGCCGCATGGAACAAGCACCTGAGCGACGTCGCACGCCTGCCCGAGGGCGGCGAGCCGATCAAAATCGGCCACCACTCCGAAGGCCGCCACCGCCGCGCGATCGACAAGGCCCACAACAGCATGCGCCGCAGCATCGACGCCCACCACGACGCCGAGGAAGCCGCCCGCCGCGCCGAGGCCGCCGCACACACCACAGACGCCCGCTACAACCCCGTGACCGTCGCCAACCGCATCGAGAAGATCGGCGCGGACATTCGCCGCACCGAGCGCCGGATCATCGCGGACGTGTACGACCGAGAGACGGGATACCGGCCCGCCACGGACGAGCAGAAGGCCAAGAGAGCAGCCGCCTACGCACCGCAGCTCGACGAGCTGCGCGACCAGCTCGCCTACTGGGAGCAGGTGCGAGCCGACCAGATCGCCACGGGACGCGCGACCGGATACAGCCGCGACACCATCGCCAAGGGCGACGCGGTGAAGGTTCGCGGCTACTGGCACAAAGTCGCCCGGGTGAACGCCAAGACGGTCAGCGTCGAAACCGCCTACAGCTGGACCGATCGCGTCACCTACGCAGAGATCCAGGACCACCGCACCGCCGAGCAGATCACCAAGAACTAATAGAGGCATAAGGGATAAGGGAGATACGACCATGAACACGACCACCGCCACCCCCGCCGCTCAGAGCGTCGAGCCGGGAACGCCGCTGCACTGGTTCCTGGAGGTCTGGAGCGGCGACGCCGCCGCCGACATCGCCAAGGCGCTCACCTGCACCGAGGCCGACGCCCTCGCCGGTCTGCTGCGCTCCTGCGGCCGCACCGCGGCCGCGCTCGAATGGATCAACGCCCACGCACGGAGCGACGAGGAAGGCGACGCGCACCACCGCACGCCCGCCGAGACGCTGCGCGCCGAGTTCGACGAGCTCGCGGCATCCGTCCCCGGCCTCGACCTCTGCGAAGAGGACCCCGAGACGTTCGGATACGGGCACCTGGTGTTCTACAAGCAGAACGAGGACGCCCGAATCGGGTTCACCGAAATCTGCGACCGGCCCAGCGACGACCCCGAGCGCGAAGTCACCGGATACGAGTGGCGAGCCGACCGGCGCGACGCAGACGGCGTGACCGTGGTCACCGCATCCGGCAGCGCCACCCTCGACGACCTCGACACCATCACCGCAGCCGCGTGGACGTGGGCGACCCAATAGGCCGCCCCAGCCGTGCCCTCCCGGGCACGGCGCGAGGGGAGCAACCCCCTCACACTCCCCCGGCGCCGCTGCGCGTCGGTGTGCGCTCCCCTACGGGTCGCCGGCATTCATCGGGCTTCGGGCATCGTTCCTGACGCTCCATCATTGCCGCCGCGGTCCTCCACACAAGCCCCTCCGGGGCCGGCTCCTCCGAGATTTTCGCCACGCGGTCGCTACGCTCCCTCACATCGCGACGAAATTCTCTCCCCCGCCGCCTGCGGTTGTGTTCCGGCCCTGCTGCTGCGGCACTGCTCCGCTTATCAGGAACGAGCCAGCGAATTGATCGAGAGAGGAAGAGGGACATGATCGAGAACGAGCTGACGGTGTACAGCAAGCCGAGCTGCGTGCAGTGCAACGCGACGTACCGGGCACTCGACGCCAAGGGCATTCCCTACCGAGTCGTGGACCTCAGCCAGGACGACGCGGCGCTGGAGTACGTGAAAGACCTCGGATACGCACAGGCTCCCGTGGTCGTCGTCGACGATCAGGACCACTGGGCAGGCTTCAACCCCATCGAAATCGACCGTATCGCCGCACACATGGGATGACCGATGAGCGAAGAGCAGCAGGACGAGCGGGGCCCCGTGTCGTGGGAAGCGTTCAATTGGATGCGCCAAGAGATCCCCCGACTGCAGGGCGAGGTCGAGCAGCTGCGCCGCGACGTCGAGTTCTGGCAGCAGCAGACGAATCACTGGTACATGAAGGCCAACTACACCCCCGAGCAGATCGCGGAGTTCCAGCGCCGCCGCTCGCTCGAGCAGTGACCACTTGCCTATAATAGAGGCATTAGGTACAATAGAGACATAGACCAAGACCCGCGGAAACTCGCGGATTGTCACGCCCGATAAATAGAGGCATTAGGTACAGGAGGACAGCATGAGCATCGAGAACTACTTCGGCAGCGTGATCCACAGCCGCACTCGCGAGGACGCACTAGCGGACGGCGATCTGGTCGACGCGGGCGACATGGCGCGCGAAGCCCGGTTCCGCATCCCGGTCGCGCTCACCCGTGCCGCGTGGGCCGAGGCGGTCGCCTGGGATGAGGACAGGCCCGAGCCGCAGGACGCGGACGGCCGGCTGTGGGACGTGCTCTACATGGCCGGCATCGCCGCGGGCAACGCCCCGGGCGGCGATCGCGTCACCTTCCGCGTGTTCCGCATCCCGAACGAGGATCGAGGCCGGCAGTGGAACGAGGCAGAGCTGATCGAGCTGGCGCTGCACATCGGCCCCGGCGACGAAGGCGAGCCCGTCGTGACGATCATGCTCCCTCGCGAGGACTGAACAGGAATCCCGGCATTCCCCCTAATAGAGGCATAAGGTACAATGGAGGTACAGAAGATGAAGGAGCTGACCGTGACGAAGCTGGCAGAGCTGCGGGAAGGGGACGTGTTGACGGCCCTCGACGGCAAGCCCTACGCCAAGCCCCTCACCGTCGCCAGTGAGCTAGGACCGATCACGACCGGTAGCCCCGTGCGCGGCGTCCGGTTCGAGCCGCCCACCGGCTCCGGCATCGAGTGAGTGTTCTACCCCGGCCAGATGGACGGGCACCGCATGACCATCAACCGCTACGGGCTTTGAACCCGTTGCAAACCGGTACTAATACCGGCATTATCCCCATCAGAGAGAAAGGAAACGCTCACCATGAGCTACATCACCCGCACCGGAAATCTCGCCGCGACTCCCGTCCTGCGCGAGAACGACAAGGGCAAGCCGTACACCTACGCCCGCGTGCTCGTCACGGACCGCATCCGCCAGGAGGACGGCAGCTACGTCGACGGCGCGACGATCGGCTACGACGTGGCCGTGCAGGGTAACCAGGCGCAGAACCTCGTCGACGCCGCCGAGCGCTGCGGCAACATCCGCATCACGTTCGCGGGGGAGTACCGGGCAACCGTCTACCGCCCCGAGGGTGGCGAAGAGCGCATCCAGCACGAGGTCCGGGCCGATGAGGTCGGCGTGAGCCTGCACCTCCAGTCCGTGACCGTGGAGCGCAGCGGCACAACCGAGTGACCGCGCCCAGGAGGGGAGTGCCCCGAGTGCTCCCCTCCTCTCCTCATACCCAATAGAGGCATTGTCACTAATGGGGATACACTCAGAAACATACGACCCGGGAGGAACCCGTGACTGACACCAACCAGCGCGAAGCAGTGATACTGACCGCCTGCAACCAGAAGGGCGGCGTCGGGAAGTCGACGACCGTCTTCCATCTGACCCGGGCGGCCGTGCTCGCCGGCCTGCGCGTGCTCGTCGTCGACAGCGACCCGCAGGGCAACATCACCAGCGTCCTGACCGAGGACGTCGGAGAGACGGAGCCGGGGCTGGCCGACGTGCTCAGCGAGTACACGCCCGACACCATCGCAGACGTCATCGTGCCGGGAATCTGGGAAGGGCTCGACGTCGTGCCGACGACGGGGGAGACGCTCGGTGTGGTGCGCGATCAGCTCGTGGTCGCTGGAGCCGCCCGTGAGGGACGGCTGAGCCGTGCCCTGGAGGCTGTGCGCGGCGACTACGACCTCATCCTGATCGACTGTGGCCCGAACCTCGACCAGCTCGTCATCAACGCGCTCACGGCCGCTGACGGCGCGCTCGTCGTCACGCAGACGAAGCTCTGGAGCGCCAACGGGCTCGCGAAGCTGCTCGACACCATCACGCAGGTACAGCAGAGCTACAACCCCCGGCTGCGCGTCGCCGGCGTCGTGCTCAACCAGCACGAGTCTCGAACGGTCGGCGGCGGCCACTGGGCCGGCGAAATCGAGGCGGCCGCCGAGGCGCGCGGCCTCCCGCTGCTCACCCCGCCCGTGCCGAAGCGCCAGGCGATCGCAGACGCCACCGAAGAATCGATCGGGCTCGACGAAGGCGACGCTGATGCGCGCGAGCTCGCAGCGATCTACGACGGATACCTCACGCAGCTCACCGGAAGGAACTAAGCACATGGCCGCGAAGCGAACCGAGCGCCGCACGTCCGCGCTCAGCGGGCAGACGCCCGTCAACACCCAGGCAGTGCCGGCGGCACAGCCGACTCCGGCGCCGGCTGCAGTCGCACCCGCAGCACCCGCCCCGACGCCGACGAAGGCCGGGGGAGTGGCAGCGAAGAAACCGACGCGCACGAAGATGAACTACTACGCGGACAGCGACCAGGACGGCCGCATCCGCGCCGCGTTCTACGCCGGTCGCGACAAGTACCGCTGGCGGAACATGACCGACATGCAGCTGCACGGCGTGATGGGCCTCGTCGAGTCGCTGGAGCGTGAATTCAACGACGGCGAGCACTTCGAGCCGATGCCTCCCGGCACCGGTCCCGTGGGCCGGCCCCTGGAATGAAGCGTGCCGCGGCCGCGGTCGCGGCCGCCGTGGCGATCATCCTCACCGGCTGTGCCGCCGACGTCGACGAGCTGCGCGTGACCATCGACGGTGTGACGATCACCGCCGAACAAGCAACGAGCACCGACGCGCAGCGCGAAGGGCTCAGCGGGCGGGACAGCGTGCCGGACGGCACCGGCATGTGGTTCCCGCTCGAGCCCGCACAGCGCACAGAGGTCTGGATGCAGGACACCCGCGTACCGCTCGACGTCGTATGGATCCGCGACGGGCGCGTGACGGGCGTTGTGACGCTCCAGCCGTGCTCCACGGACCCATGCCCCCGAGAACCATCCCCAGGGATCGTAGATGCGATCCTCGAAGCCCCCGCCGGCACTTTCGCGCAGACGACAGTGGGCGCCGCAGTAGAACGAAGGAGCACCGATGAGTGAAAATCTGATCGACCCCGCAGACCCGGAGTACGAGCTGAAAGTAGCCGAGGCGTTCCAGCGCACGGTCAACGGGGCTCACGAGGGCGATGACCTCCCGGTGCAGATCACCGTGCGCCAGGCAATGAAGATCGCGGCAATCATGGGAGCTGTCGCCCGCGGCCACTCCGGCTACACCGACGCGCTGCGCGATGCCTCCTGGTTCCTTGACGCCGTGGTGGCTGAGAGCCGGCCCGACATGATCGTTTCGCGATCGTCGGCCGAGCTGTGGGCCGTCGTCGACGCCTGGCCCTGGCCCCGACCCGGCAAGCCGAAGGACAACGCTGAGTAGGCCCCCTCAGCGTCCGATGTTCCCGGGACGATGTCTCAGTGGGAACGAACAAGCGCTACCCGCACCTGGCGGCGCAGAGGGGCGAAGAGCGCGAGCTGCGCGAGGCGCGCAAGCGTGGGCCGCGGCGCACCCTCGATCGCGTCCAGCTGCGATTGCATGCGCAGCCCCTCACGATCGTTCCCGAGCAGCTGACGATATGGGGGCATGCGTGGCTCCAGTTCGGGGACACCAACGTGCGGTGCGTCGTCCAGGTGAAGCGCTGGACAGCCGACGCCGTGGGCGTGCAAGTGACGATCGACGGTGAGACGTTGCGGTGCTGGATATGGCAGGGAGCATGCCAGCGCATCTCCGACCCGACCGACGTCTGGTGACCTTGCCGCGAAGGTTCCCCGCAAGTTGCTTTCGGCAGACGGTTTCGCTGTCCATCGCGCTAGACGTGGGGATGTCCGCCTCGCCGGGTTAGTGGACGGCTCCGAGTTCAATGCAGAGAACGCCGCCGACGATGAGGACGATGCCGAGGCCCATCAGCCAGGTGAAGGGCTCTTTGAAGAGGAACTTGCTGAGGATGGCGGTGAGTGCGACGCCGGATGCGGCCCAGATGCCGTAGGCGACGCCGAGTGCCATGCCGCCGGCGAGGGCGAGGCTGAGCATGGTGAATGCGAGGACGTAGCCCACAGCCACGCCGACATACCAGCGCTTCTTGTCGACGGCCATACGCAGGGAGAGCGTGCCGACGACCTCGAAGACGATTGCGCCGATGAGGAACAGCCAGACCATCACGCGACCTCTGCCTTCTTCTTGTGACCGGCCTGTGCGCCGAGTTCGACGCACAGCACTCCGGCGATGACGACGACGATGCCGATGCCCATCAAGAGCGTGAGCGGTTCGCCGAAGATGATGAGGGAGAGAAGCGCCGTGAGCGCGACCCCGGATGCTCCCCAAATGCCGTAGGCGACGCCGAGGGCCATGCCGGTGCGAAGCACGAGGCTGAGGAACACGAACGCGCCGATGTAGCCGGCTGCGACGAGTGCATAGAGGGCGGGTGCGTCGAGCGCACCTTTGAGGGATAGTGAGCCGGTGACCTCGGCGGCGATCGCGCCGATGAGGAACAGCCAGCCTTTGGCTTTGTTGGTCACTGGGGGTCTCCTTCATTCACGAGTTGCAGGGCGATCGCGCGTAGGACGGATCGTTCGTCGTCGCGGACGGTGGGGATGCCGAGCGCGGCGTTGAACCATGCGCCGTCGGCCAGCAGGCGGGCGGCGCGAAGTGATGCGCGGCTCGCCGGGTCAGTGTCGATGTTGCTGCCGAGCCACGGGGTGAGGCGTTCCGCCCACAGAGCAGACAACCGCTCGCGCAGGTTCACGTCCGCGAGCAGGGCGAGATCGCTGGAGTCGAAGTCGCCGTTGAGTGCGTAGTCGACGTACGCGCGCAGCTTGTCGATCGGCTCGGCATCCGTCGAGGCCCGAGTATGCAGATCCGCTTCCCAGCGGTCGATGATGCGGTTCACGACTGCGACAGTGAGAACTTCTTTCGTGCCGAAATGGTGGACCACCCCGGGCTTCGTCAACCCCGCCTCGCGAGCGACTGCATCGAGGGTGAGGGCATCGCCGCGGCGAAGGACTTCAACTGCGTGATCGAGAAGTTCGATTTTGGTTGGCACAGTTCGAATATACCTACCATACGTATGGTACGTCAACTCGATTGCGGGCTCAGCCGTAAACGATCGTTTCTGGTGGGTACGTTTCCCTTCGTTTGTGCGGCGTGCCAGAAACACCCGCCGGAAGAGAGTCACGGCAGACGATTGCGGCGGCATAGCGGGTAACAGGGGCTGAGTCTGGCCGGCCCGATGCCAGGCTCAGCCCCTGCCCTATATATCGAGCGGGTGCTGAAGCTCGACGATCCGCATGCGTCCTGCCGCGAGGGCGAGGAGAGCGAGTACGGGCGGAATGATCCCAGCGACGATGAAGATGACTTCCACGGGCACGAGCAGTGAGAGCGGGCCGGCGATTGCGATCGAGACGGGCATGAACGCGATTGAGACGAAGAAGTCGAGACTCGCGACTCGACCGATCATGTTGAGCGGGACAAGTCGTTGCAGGAGAGTTCCCCAGATCACGACACCCGCTCCGGTTGCCGCGCCGACGACGAACAGCGAGGCCAGCATGAGCGGGAGGCTATCGGCCATGCCCAGCAGAACGAGGGGCAAGGTTCCGCCGCCCCAGCAGAGGATCATGAACGTCAGATACCGGCGCGGCAGCTTCAACGACGACACCACGAGGGACCCAACCGCTCCACCGATCCCGAACGCCGCCAAGAGAATCCCGAAGGTAGCTTCCGCATCCTCGAACCGGTCGCGCGTCAGGAACGGCAGCAGGACTTCGATCGGCCCCTGGATGATGAGGGCGAGCGACGACCCGAAGATCAACGTCCAGAGCAACCAGCGGGTGCCCGCGACATATCGGATCCCCGCTTTGAGGTCATCCCACACGTTGGTCCGGTCGGTCGCTGATGCGGTCTCGTTCGTCTCCTCCCGCTGGCTGAGGAACAGCACGATGATGAAAGCGATCGCGTAGGACGCGGCGACGATCACCGCGCCGATAGCGGGGAAGAACGCACCCACGATGACTCCGCCGAGCGCGGGGCCGAGTCCCTGACCCATCGACGGGCGCAGTGCGCCCTCGAGACCGTTGGCGGCGAGCAGCTGTTCAGGCGGGAGCACCTGCGGCAGGTACGCGCTGTAGGCGGGGTAGAAGAACGCGCTGCCGGCGCCCATCGCGAACGAGGCAACGCCGACATGCCATAGCTCGATCGTGCCGGTGAGCGACAACGTGGCGACAGCGGCCATGACCAGTGCGGTGCAGCCCTGGACCGTGATGATGATGCGGCGTTTAGAGAACCGGTCGGCGACGACCCCTCCGAGGATCGCGAACGCGAAGAGTCCGAGGCTCATGCCTGTTGCGACGGCGGAGAGCGCCAGGGGGCTGTCGTTGAGTGCCAGCACCTGGAACACCATGACGATCGTCCACATGCCGGTACCGAAGACCTCGATCCCGACCGCCGCGAACAGCAGCCGGTAGTCGCGAGTGGCGAGCGGGAGCAGAGCGCGCAGCGCGTTGGGGTTCTTCTTGCTCATGCCAGCGCCTCACTTTCCGTCGTCGAGTTCAGATGCAGCTGTGGCCAGTCGGCGACGTCGCGCAGGAGTTGGCGATCGTGGCTGGAGAGAACCACGGCGGCTTGTGTGGCACCAAGCGCATCGGTGAGTTCGTCGACGAGCGCGATGGAGAGGTGGTTGGTCGGCTCGTCGAGCAGAAGCACGTGAGGCTTGGCCGCGAGCACCAGTGCCAGGTCGAGCCGGCGTTGTTGTCCCATCGACAGCTCACCGATGCGCTTGCTCGATTGCCGAGCTCGCAGGAGGCCGAGCTGCGACAGCCCGACCGCTTCCGATGCCGGGAGGGTTCCGGCAGATACCAGTGCGTCAACATGCGCGGCGTAGACCTCGCTCGCCCGGCGACCCGGCGGCAGATCCGTCTCCTGACGAAGGAATCCGAGACGAGCGCTCTGCGGCATCCGCACCGCACCGGTGTCCGGGTGCAGCTCGCCCGCGACCACTCCCAGCAGGGTCGACTTGCCCGCACCGTTCGGGCCCGTCACCACCAGGCGTCCGCGATGCGACAGCGAGAACGATACGGAAGCTGCCAAGCGTCCGGTCACGCTCACCTGCTCGACGCTCAGTAGTACTGCTCCGGTCCTCGTGGGCAGGTCTGGGAACCGGAACTGCAGTGGTGGCTCGGGCACCGTCACCGCGTGTGCTTCGAGCTGTTCCTGACGTCGATGCACGCTCTGGACCAGCCCGCCGGCACGGGTCGCACGGCCGTGCTTGTTAGTCCCTTTCTCAGGACGCCACCCGGAGACGAGCCGATTCTGTGCAGAGCTGAGGCTGTCCTGCAGGCGGGCATGCTCCGCTTGTTGCCGGTCGTACTCCTGTTCCCAGCGTTCCCGCTCGGCCTGTCGGCCCTCGCGATATCCGGCGTACCCGTTGCCATATACCCGCACTCGATCATCCGGGGTCGGGTCCAGGTCGACGATGGTGTCGGCGACGTCCGAGAGCAGTGCCCGATCGTGCGTGACGACGACGACCCCGCCTGCACGGGAGCGGAGCTGCGCGCTCAGGAACTCGAGACCGGACCGGTCGAGGTGGTTCGTCGGCTCGTCGAGCAGCAGGAAATCATCGTCAGCACCGAGCAAGCACGCCAGACGCACTCGATACCGCTGTCCCACGGAGAGGTCACCGAGCAGCCGGGCCTGGTCGGTCTCCGCGTCGAGCGCTTCCAGCGCGATCTGCACCCGCCGTTCGGCATCCCACGCATCAAGTAATTCAGCGTGCTCCAGCGCGGCAGCGTAACGCTCATCCGCGCCGACGTCCCCGGCCGACATGGCACGGGCCGCCTCGTGGAGGGACGCCATAGCGGCGAGCGGTTCGGCGATCGCGTCGGCTACGGCCTGGCCCACGGTCCGGTCGTCGTCCGCAGACATCTCCTGTTCCGCGACGCCCAGAGTTCCCGTGCGCTGCACGGTTCCAGAATCAGGGAGCAGTGTGCCGTCGAGGACGTGAAGCAGGGTCGACTTCCCGCGGCCGTTCTCGCCGACGATCGCTATCCGCGACGCAGGAGTAACGGTGAGGTCGACATGGTTCAGGACGCTGGTCGCTCCGCGCATCACTGAGACGTCGGAGGCGATGAGTTGGGCGCGCTGGCGCGCCGGTAGATGTTTGGTCAGGGTGAGCATTCGAATCCTTCGAGACGACGCACCGAGCACTCCAGATGAAGCGCAAAGGGTACGCAGATGACGGCGACCCACGAGGGTCAGAAACGAGCGGCCGCCGCAAGCTCGGAGAAACTCAACGAGCGCGGTGGGCCTTACTCAGCCTTCAGAGGAACAACAAATGCACGTACCGATCGTACGGTACCGACCTTCCCTGCCGCAAACGATCGTTTTCGGCGGCCTCGTCGACGTCGACGACCAGGTGCGCGACACGCCGAGAAACGATCCGCCGAAACCCCCTGCCGAAACCGAATCGCGCCGGAACATCGGCAGTACCGTTTTCGGCATGGCACACGAAGTCGGCTACGCCCGAGTCTCCAAGCGCGAGCAGAACCCGGACGCGCAGGAGGCCGAGCTGCGCGCCGCCGGCTGCGAACGAGTGTTCGTCGACTGCGGCGAATCCAGCCGCGTCGCAGACCGCCCCCAGTGGCTCGCCTGCCTCGACTACCTCCGGCCGGGGGACACCCTCAAAGTGCGCCGGCTCGACCGCCTCGCCGGCAGTGAGCGCATCCTGATCGAGACGTTGCAGGACCTCGACGCCCGACAGGTGAACATCGTCAGCCTCACCGAGCCGATGATCGACACCACGACACCGATGGGCCGCGCCCTCTACGGCATCGTCGCCGTGTTCGCGCAGCTCCGCGTCGACACGATCCGAGAGAACACGACTCGCGGTTTGGACTACGCCCGCAGCCAAGGCCGCGTCGGCGGCCGCCCGAGCGTCATGACGCCCGAACGGATCGCGACGGCGGAGCGCATGCGAGCCGAGCAGCAGAGCTGGGAGAGCATCGCCCGCGTGCTCGGAGTCGGAGCTACCAGCGTGCGCCGAGCCCTCAGCCGATAGCGCTATCTATCACCCCTTGATAGAATGGTCTATAGGAGGTGGTCGCCATGACGATCGCAGAGGTTCCGGCCGAGGCACGTGCAGCAGTGCTCGCGCGCCGCCGGAAGGAGATAGACGAGCTGGACTACCGGCGCGAGCTGCGCCGCCTGGACCAGCACGGATACAGCCAGCGAGAAATCGCCAAGTGGCTCGGGATCGCGCAGCCGTCCGTGCTCAGCGCGCTCCGCACCGCAGCCAAGGTCCCGATGCCTCTCGACGGATTCTCCGGCGCGACGCCCTACGAGATTTGCCAGCGCTACGCCGCCGGCTTCATCGACCGGGCGAAGCTCGTCGACGAGCTGACACGGTTCCCCTACGTGAAGGGCGGACAGACGGACGGCTATGACTCTCTGATCGTCGACCCGGCCGGCACGTGGTCAGAGGTCAGCGACGCCGCGCGCCGCGGGCTCATCGAGGATGACGTCTACGAGGAAGTGTTCAACCGCCGACACGGCATCGAGCCGGCCCCGGCGCAGCACGCCAACACCAAGGCCGCCGCGGTCGACCGCGCTCGAGAGATGGTCGCCAAGTCGGGCGGGGGAGAGATCCACGTACACGGTCGCAAGGACGGAAGAGAAGTCAACGTCCGCGCCCGCAACGGCGGCGCGGAACACCTGACGCATGGGACGGACGGCCGCGTCGTCGACCGCAGCTCGACGACCGCCGACCCCCGCACCGCACGGAGGCTCTAGCGCGTGGTTTCCGATGCAGTCGCTCGCCACATGGACACGGTGCGCGAGCTGTCCAAGCCTGGACAGGCACTCGCGCCCAACGCGGCCACAGCGACGACGAACAACCCCGCATGGTGGATCGACGGTGAAGTCACGCCCTCACGTCGACGGCTGCACACGCGCTTGCTCCAGGAGGCCCGCGACGCCGCTCCCGACGTCGAGCAGCAGCGGCGCGCGATCGTGCTTGCCGGCCCTCCCGGCGCCGGCAAGAGCACTGTGCTGGCCGACGTGCTCGGGGAGCATCGAGGGAAGTACCTCGTGATCGACGCGGACGAGTTCAAGCGCTCGCTTTTGCGCGAGGCGCAGCAGGACGGGAGCTACGACACGTGGCTCATGCCTGACGCCATTCGCGAGCGTGAGGCGCAGGGGGAGAGGTTCTACCCGCTGGAGCTGGCATCCCTCGTGCACGAGGAATCGTCCTACCTCGCCAAGAGCTTGCGAGCCGACGCGATCGCCGCGGGCGACAACATCGTGATCGACACCGTGCTCAGCAACCAGGCCGACGCCCTCGCACTCGGGCAGCGCCTCAACGAGGCCGGATACGACGTCCGCGTGATCGACGTCGAGGTGCCCTACGAGCTGTCCGAAGAGCGCATCCGCGGCCGCTGGGAGCACGCCTACACGACCGCCCTAGACGGCGGTGACTCGCTCGGCGGCCGGTGGGTTCCCAGCGAGTACGCGCGCGACGTGTTCGACGGCCCCGGGGACCGGTCGAAGCCGGAGGCCGCAGCACGCGCGCTGGCCGAGCAGTGCCCCGCAGTCGGCCGATATCGCGTGTTCCGCACGACCGCCGAAGAGGCGCGCGCAGCAGACGCCGAGGGGCGTCCTGCGCAGGCGACAGTCGAGGTCGACAAGTCCCGCAGCTCGCGCAGCGCCACGCTCGTCGACACTGCCCTGGCACGCACACAGCAGCGCGCCGCAGCCGCGCGCCCGATAGTCACCGATCGCGGCTCATCGACACCCGGGCCGGAGCGCTCCTAGCCGCTCAATCGGCATCCTTCGAGAGCGTGTCGATCACCGTGACGAACTCCGTTCCCGTGACCGTCACCGTGTTCAGCAGGTGATACCCGTAGCGTCCGTGATCCGCGAGTTGCTGATCGCGCTCCGCGACCTTGCGAAGCAGACTGCCTCGTGAATCGTCCAGCGTCGGCAGCGTCGTCGTGATCGTCGTGAACGCAACCAGAGTGCTCATCGTGACGTCCTCTCCCTTGGTTTGTGTCGTCCGAAAGTGAGCAGTTCGGCGCATGCGCCGAGCTGCCTGCTTTCGGCGAACACTTGCCGCCTTGCACGCAGTGGAGGGGCGGTCAAGGGGAGCCCCGCAGGGCTCTCCCGAAGGGACGCGCAGCGCCCTTGACGGGCCTGGAACGGAGTGCAACCCCGCAACGCGGGGAAACGCAACAGACCCCGCACCGAGAGCCGGATACGGGGTCTGTTATGCGCGGGATTATCCGAGGTCGGAGCCGCCACCTTCTGACTCGCTGACGGACGCCGGAGCGGACTGAGAGGACGACGGTTTGCGCGCCGCTCGCTTGCGTGTCCGCTGCTTCTTGTCCGGCTCATCGAAGCCGATCTTTCGCAGCTCGACGTCGGTCCATCCGGCCGACAGCGCGGCGTTGTAGCGCTGCACATCATCGCGTTCGGCGTCGCTCACGAGCGCGGCCAGTTCGCGCTCCAGCTCGGCACGGCGTCGCTCCGCGTCGGCGCGCACGTCTGCGACGTTCTGGCGCGCCTCCGCGAGGCCGCGAATAGCGCTCAACCGCTCCTGTTGGAGTTGGTTGGCGCGTGCTTCTGCTTCTTCAACGGAGAGTGTTTTAGCCATATCCACAGTGTATGTATCTGTTCCGTCAAACACCAGAGCGCGCGCAGCGCGGGGAGGCTCCGAAGCGGCGCAGCCGCTTTCACCCCCTCCTGTCGTCGGTGGCGGCCTCTGAGGAGTTCCAGACGGAGCAAGCTATACAGTTACCCGGGGTAACTGGGGCTTGATCCTCGACACTGGGTCGCGGATGCGGCACACTTGACGTGTGGTCCCCGTTCGGGGTCGCTGCGCTGGGCATCAGAAAGGCGGTGTTGTTATGGCGAACGAGTCGCCGGAGCGCCGCACGCCCAAGGGGCGACGTCGTGCGAATGTCCCCGGGGGACGCACGAAGCGGCACGAGGTATGGGTGTCGCCCGAGGAAGAGGGCGAGCTGTACCGTCGTGCGCTTGCGCAGAACGTGACGATCCCGCGCTACCTGTACGAGTGCGCGATGGCACCCGAGACGGGCGAGACGGCGACGGCGCGGCGTGAGCAGCTTGCAGACCTGTTCCGGCTGCACCGCTCGCTCGCGAGCGTCGGCAACAACCTGAACCAGATCGCACGCGCGACCAACGCTGAGGGGTTTGTGCCGGTGGAGTTGCGCGACGAGCTGCGGCACACCATCGCCGCGGTGCGTCGCACGGCGGAGCAGATCGACGAGGTAGTGGATCAGCTCGGAGTCCGCGCATGATGCCGAACGTCGTGCGCGGCGATCGCATGTCGGGATTGCTGACGTACCTTGCTGGCGCAGGACGCCACAACGAGCACACGGAGCCGCACGTCGTCGCGGGCGATGACGCGATCATGGCATGGCACGCAGACACCGAGCTTGGACGCGATTCCGCTCTGGCGATCGCGCGCCACCTGGACCGCACCAAGCAGGCTTTTGGTACGGAGGTCGCGGGCGGCCACGTCTGGCACTGCTCGCTGTCGCTGCGCGCCGAAGAGGGCATGCTGACGGACGATCAGTGGAACGCGATCGCGCGCGACTTCGTGACGCTGATGGACTTCGACGACGCCGAGGGGACGAAGGCCCCGACCCGTTGGGCGGCGGTCCGTCACGGCGTGAGCCAGAACGGCAACGACCACATTCACATCGTGGTCAACCTCGTGCGTGAGGACGGCACGAAGGCGGGCGTCCACAACGACTTCCACCGTGCACAGAAAGCCGCACGTGCACTGGAGCAGAAGTACGGCCTGGAAGAGCTGGAGTCCGCATCGGCCGAGCGCTCGACGCGCGGCTACGACCCCGCCGAGCAGGAGGCACAGGCACGCTCGCGCGCCGAGTGGAAGTACGACCGGACTCGCCGTGAGAGCGACGAGCCGATGCCGTCGTGGGAGCAGCTGACTCCCATCGACCGGCAGGCCCGTATCGCCGCGGAGAAGAGCGCCGACCAGCCCCGGTACGCACTCGCGCGCACGGTGCGCGGGTGTGCCACCGCAGCGGAGAGCGAAGGCGAGTTCGTTCGCCGCATGCGGCGCTCAGGCCTCATCGTCCGGCCCCGGTTTGCGGAGGGCACCCAGGACGTCATCACCGGCTACAGCGTGGCCCGTCGACCCGAGGCCGGCGAACGGCCGATCTGGTACGGCGGCGGGCACCTTGGGCGAGACCTCACGCTGCCGAGGCTGCGCGCCGAATGGCCCGATACCCCGATCGGCGCGACGGACGCGGCGGCCGAGTGGAACGCCGCTTACCGCGGCCGTCGAGTCGTGCAGCCCGGGCGTGAGGCGGCGGAGGTAGACCCGCAGATGTTCGAGCAGATGAACGCCTCGCTGGGCGAGCTGCGCGACCGTCTGCGCAGCGTTCCGGTCGACGATCGCGAGACGTGGGCGCGCGTCGCTCGCCACACGGCGGGAGCTTTCGCGGCGTGGTCTAACGCGGTCGAGGACGAGCCTGGCGACCTGGC